>JAYVEZ010000100.1:0-27337 GCA_043773645.1 Cytophagales bacterium | reverse complement strand
TTAATGGCCGGAATCAACGCACACAACAAAGTCAACGCCAAGGATCCATTTGTCTTGAAAAGATCTGAGGCCTACATAGGGGTACTGATCGATGACCTCGTGAACAAGGGAACGATAGAACCATACCGCATGTTCACATCAAGGGCAGAATATAGAATCCTTCTCCGTCAGGATAATGCTGATTTGAGGTTAACAGAAAAAGGTCACTCGCTAGGGCTAGCGTCCGATCAAAGGCTCCAGGCGCTTCAAGAAAAAAAACAAAGCCTGAAAAACATTCTGCACGAACTAACAACAACCAAAGTCACGCCGGAAGATGTTAACGAAAACTTGGCCCGAATCCATTCTTCACCCATAAAAGAAAAAAATACAATAAGCTCCCTTTTAAAGCGACCTGAAATTGGGGTGAAGGAAGTCCGGGAACTACACCCAACCCTAGCAAATCTTATTAACCACTTCTCAACAGAGGTAGCAGAACAGGCAGAAATAGTTGTTAAGTACGAGCCCTATATCGACAGAGAACAAAAGATGGCTGAAAAGATCGAAAGCCTTGACGGTTATGTTATTCACTCAGACTTCGACTACGACCGGGTGAATGCTCTATCATCAGAAGCCCGGGAAAAACTAAAGAAACATAAACCCGTTACCATTGGACAGATGTCACGCATCAGTGGGGTTTCGCCTGCCGATGTATCCATCATGACCGTTTATCTTGGCAAATAATGTCTTTAGAAAAGTTAGAAGCCTGTCCAATCTGTAACGGTACTGACTTTCGTCCTCATTTAATATGCCGAGACTTTACAACTTCAGGAGAACCGTTTCATGTGGAACAATGTGAAGGATGCTCCGTGCTCATCACTAACCCTCGACCTACCCAGGAAGAAGCAGGCCAGTACTATGAATCAGCCGGCTATATCTCCCATCAATCAGCTGCCAGCGGCATAATAGATCATATCTATTTGATTATTAGGCACTTCACCGTTGATTGGAAGTATCACCTTATAAAGCCTTATCTATTCAACAAGCCTATTTTAGACTTTGGATGTGGTACCGGTGCATTTCTTCAGCATTGCCAGGAAAAAGGCATAAACACGTTTGGTGTCGAGCCCTCAAAAGATGCGCGCCTTATATCCGCCCGACAAAAACTCAATGTATCCGATACCTTGACGAGCCTTCCACAAGATTCTTTCGACGTCATTACCCTATGGCATGTACTTGAGCATGTGTACAGTTTAACAGATACCATGCAAAGGCTAAAAGCACTGCTATCAGAAAATGGCACTATTTTTATTGCTGTACCAAATTGGCAATCGCCTGACTCAACACACTATCTAGAAACCTGGGCTGGCTATGACGTGCCAAGGCATGTATGGCACTTCTCCAAAGAAAGTATGATCAAGCTAATGCAAGCTTCCGGGCTAAAAGTAAAAAAGGTAATTCCAATGAAACTGGATTCTTACTATGTAAGCCTCCTCAGTGAAAAATACAGGGCCGGTGGAAAACTCACAGTTCAAAGCATGGCAAAAGGCATTGTGGAAGGGTTGAGATCCAATCACAAGGCAAGAAAAAACATCAACCACTCCAGCCTGATTTACGTTGTCCAAAAATGAAGACTCGCATCCTCATATTCGTTACAATCATCGTAATCTTTCACGGATGCGCCAGCCTCACAACACCATCCGGTGGACCCAAAGATCTGAAGCCCCCAAAAGTTGTATCCTCCGTTCCTTCCGCCAATCAAATCAATTTCAGAGGAAAAACGGTTGAACTAACATTCAATGAGCCTGTAAAACTTAACAACCCGCGTGAGGAAATTATCATCAGCCCTTCAGCTGGAAAAAATGTAGAAATAAAGGTGAGGGGTACAAAAGTCACGATTACGCCAGAAAAACCCTGGCAGGACAGCACTACCTATAGCATCCAATTTCGCGAAGGAATCCAGGACATTACAGAAAGCAACATTCCAATCAATCTTAAACTGGCTTTTAGTACCGGACCACTAATCGATACTCTACACATTACAGGTAAAATTAGAGACCTCCTCAGGGGAACCATCGCTGAAAAAATAACCGTTGGGCTCTACCAACCAGATACGTTTGACATCTTTACTGACACCGCAAGGTATTTTACAAAAACCGATAAAAAAGGAAAATTTAAACTTGACAACATAAAACCCGGCAGCTACAAAATCTACGCCTTCGACGACAAGAACAAAAACCTCAGGGCGGAAAGTCAAAGCGAAAGGTTCGGGTACCAGGCACAGAACATCATAATGAACAGAAATGTCGACTCCCTCATCCTCGGACTGATTTCACTTGATTCCCGGCGTCTAAAAATTACAACCATTCGAAACGCCGGGACAATTACCCGACTTCGTTTTAATAAGTCTGTTTCAGACTATAGCCTTGAAAGCGACAGCAGCGTAGTCAACGCCTTCGGCGATAACCACATGGAAATAACCCTTTGGAATCCAACAACCCTGGGAGATAGTATCAAACTTAAACTGTCGGCTGTAGATAGTCTCACAAATAAAACCGACACCGTATTCTATATCAAGAAGTCACAAACTAAAACACCCAAGGAGGCATTTCGATGGTCACTGGGTTCACCAATCGTTGAATCCGAAACTGGCAACTTCAAAACAATACTCACATTCAACAAGCCCATCACCAATATTGATTTTGACAGCCTTTTCATAAAAGTTGACACCACCACCGCACCCCCTGCACCCCGAGAAATTAAGAACGGAGAGGTTCGTAAAGACACAATACAAATAGACAGTGCATCCATTAAAAAAGAAAAGCCATGGATCATTTCCATTTCAAAAAAAGATATCTCCCTGGATACACAGGTCAAACAAATAACCATAACCAAACAACTCGATCCCAAAATATTTAAACTCAAAAAGGATCCGACCCTGCTACTCATCGCTCGTCCACAATTCGTTTACTCGATCGATCAAGACACAAGCAAAGCCATATCAACCACCATTCCCATCCTATGGCCCGAAGACACAGGCATCGTATTCATAGAAGTAAACACAAAAGAAAAATACTATATCATTCAACTTTTGGACGCATCTGGAAAAATCATGGCAACGGCAAGAAATGTTCTCAAACAGACATTTAAAAACTTACCCCCCATGGACTATCAGATCAGGATTATCATTGATACAAACAACAATGGAAGATGGGACCCTGGCAATTTCTACAAAGGTCAAGAACCGGAGAAAGTTGTCTATTACCTCACTCCCAAAAAGCAGCAAAAATTCGCCATGCGGGCAAATTGGGAAAATGGACCGCTGATACTCAGGTTCTAATAACTTGTGGATAATTTCTTCAAAGTATGACTATCCCAAGTAACTTTGAACAAAACCAATAAAATCCAATTGTGTCCCCACTCTACCAACAGCACCTAACAAACCATTCACAGCAGAAATACAGTTCGAATCAAAATGTCTACAACTAACTGAATGTTCAAAACCAGATCAAACCCCAAAATTTAAGGATCCACCCACCATTGTTTTCAACAAAAACATCCACAAATCACCAACAACCCGGACAAATCTTCTTCTGCCAACAAATGCACACCCCTTACTATTATTACTACCTCTTATTATTAAAGTATAATACTGTAATACTATCCTGTGTATTGTTGGTAAGTCTTCAGACTCCGGTAATTGCTCAGGATTCTGAAATCCGGATAGCCAATGAATATTTCTTGAAAGGGGACAAGGAAAAGGCGTTGGCCATGTATCAGTCCCTGGCGCGAAATGTCGATAACATTCCTTCGATACATAACAATTACCTCAGCCTTTTGCTCGATATGGGGAAGTACAAAGAGGCGGAAGACTATGTTGAAAGGGTTTTGCGAAAAGTTGATGATCGGATTTCGTACCGCGTAGACTTGGGTGTGGTGTATGTCAGGTCGGGTGATATTACAAAGGCGGATAAGTACTTCAAGGCTTTAATAAAAAACTCATTGCCAGATGTATATCGAACGAAGTCAATATCGGACTACCTGGCTGCACATAACTTACCGGACTATGCTGTTTTAACCTTGCAGGATTTACGACAGTCTCTGAATAATCCGAATGCCTTCACCCTGGAGATGGCGAACTTGTATCGCATGCAGGGAAAGCGTGATGAGATGGTACATGAATATTTGAACTACATCACCCAATCCCCCTCCAACATCAACTATGTGAAGAATTTACTTCAGCTCTTTCTAAACAAGCCGGATGAACTTGAGAGCCTGGAGCGGATGCTTTATGATAAGGTGCAGCAGTATCCGGATTCGGAAGTGTTTTCAGACCTGCTCATTTGGGTCAATTTGCAGCAGAAAAATTTTTATGGTGCCTTTATCCAGGCGCGGGCCTATGACAAGCGTTTTCGCAAGGAAAATTCAAAAACCCTGGAGATAGCCCAGATCGCATTGAATAACAAAGACTATGAGAACGCAGACCGAAGCTTCTCGTATGTGATAAAAGAGTTTGCAAATACAGAGAACTACTTGCCAGCCCGATTGGGACTTATTCGTGCCAGGGAAGCGAAAGTGAAGAGAAGCTTCCCCGTGAACCGGGATTCAGTCCGCTACCTCACGAGGGAATATCAATCGTTTATCATGCGATACCCGGACAATGCAAACTGCTATGAGGCGGTGCTGAATGAAGCCCTCCTCCATGGTTACTACCTAGACGAGAAGGATTCAGCCGTGACCAAACTCATTGCCTTATCAAATCATCCCCGCGTGCCAGCTTACCTGAAGGCCAGGGCCAAACTTGAATTGGGGGATATTTATTTGCTGAAGGAAGAACCGTGGGAAGCAACGCTGTTGTATTCACAGGTTGAAAAAAATCAACGCGATGCCCCGCTCGGGTACGAAGCCAAGCTGCGAAATGCCAGGCTTTCATATTATAAAGGGGATTTTAGATTAGCCCAGGAGCACTTGGACATACTCAAGCAGGCCACTACCCGTGAAATAGCCAATGATGCGATGGACTTGAGCATGCGCATCAAGGAGAACACAGCCTTTGACTCCGTAGGTGCCGCATTGAAGGAGTATGCTGCGATAGAATTATTATTGGTTCAGAACAAGAATGATGAAGCAATGTTGCGACTCCAACAGTTCTCGATTTCAGGAAAAGTAAAAATGAGCAAGAAGGATGCCTTGTCACGAAACCTTTTGCCCAGGGACAAGGCCAATATTTCGCAGGATTCAGTGTGGGTGCAAGTAGACTCTCAAATCACATCGGCCATCAAGGATGATGTGTATTGGCTTGAAGCGAACCTGAGGATCAAGCGAGGTGAATACGATCAGGCAATTACACTTCTGGAAAGAATTGTGAATGAATTCGGGCAGGATATCCTTGCCGATGACGCTTATTTTACTGAAGGGGATATCTATGAGCATTATGTGAAGAACAAAGAAAAGGCCATGGAAATCTACCGCGCATTTCTCGACAAATATCCTGGAAGTGTATATGCTGCAGAGGCAAGGAAACGGTACAGAACCCTGCGGGGTGATTTTGATGGCCGGCCTAACCAATAGTTCCAACAAAAGGCCTTCAAGCATTGAGCAAGCCATTCTCCATGAATTCACACCGGTTCTTATAATTCCGGAACCAATTTTCAGCAATAAGTTTTACTTTGAGCTTCTAAATTTCACGAGTCATGAGAAAATTACCTCTAATCCTTATTCTTGCAGTCACCTTTAGCAGCCATGCACAACTAAAAGCACTGGTCGGTGGCACATTGATCGATGGCTTTGGTGGAAAGCCTTTGCAAAACAGCGTTATCATATTAGACGGGGAAAGAATAAAGGCGATAGGTCAGGTTGGGCAACTTGAGATTCCGAGAGGGGCAGAGATAATTTCTACCGAAGGCATGAGTGTGTTGCCCGGATTGTGGGACATGCACGTGCACTTATACATTAACGGCCACAGCGACTATACCCATTGGGATAAAATGTATCTCACCTCGGCGAAGAGCATCATCATGCCCGCTTCGGCACATCAATTACTTATGGCAGGCATCACAAGCGCCCGGGATCTGGGCGGTCCACTCGAGGCCAGTTTGTCGGTGCGCGACCGGATTAACAAAGGTGAAATCCCGGGTCCTACCATGTACATGTCCGGCCCTTTTATTCAGCATGCACCCTATCCGGGAACGGAGTCTTTTCGATGGGGCGTAAATGGAGAAGCGGATGCGCGCGCGAAAGTGAAGCAACTTGCAAAAGCCGGGGTGAATTGCATCAAACTTATAGACCAGGATCAAATGACCATGCCAGAAGTAATGGCCGTTGTGGATGAGGCCCACAAGAATGGATTAAAAGTAGTGGGTCACTCACATCGACCGGAAGAGATTCGAAGGGGGATGAAAGCGGGCGTTGATTGTTTTGAACACACCGGCCTTGCAGCGGCTCCGGAGTATCCTGAAGACATTCTGGCAATGATTAAAGAGCGAACTGCGCAGATGAGCCTCGGACCATTGTTCTGGACCCCGACCGTAGAAGGGCTTTATAATTTTGAATATGTTCGCGACAATCCCGAGCACCTCGACAATGACTCCTGGCACCTGGATATGCCCGATTCAATTGTGAAAGATATTAAACACTCCATTCAAAAGCCTGGGCAGCTTTCCTATTTTCAACTCAACCCCATTCGTAAACCTACGCTGGAAAAGAAGATTAAGCAGTTAAAAGAAGCGGGTGTTGTCCTGCTCATCGGTACAGACAGTGGCATTCCGATGAAGTTTCATAGCCAAAGCACCTGGAATGAACTCGATGTGTGGGTGAATAAATTTGGATTTGACCCAATGTATACCCTGCGTGCCGCCACGTATTGGCCGTCGGTTGCGATGGGAGTGGATAAAGATTATGGAACGGTGACTGAAGGAAAATATGCTGACATCATTGCTGTGAAGGGAGACGTCCTGCGTCATATTGATTTGTTACAGAACGTGGGGCTTGTCATCAAGAAAGGAAAGCGATACAAATAACATAAGAGGGATTGACTATGATTAAGGGGATTTTACTATTCTTACTGCTGGTATTGATGGTGCTTGCAGGTGTTTTAGTTTTTAATACTGTTCAATTTAAGTCGAAACAACTTTCCATCGAAGCGGCTCCTTCACCTGAGATTACCGGATCCGCACTGCAACATTTCAAGGACGCGATCAAGTACCAGACCATCTCTTACGGCGATCTTGCGCGTCTGGATTCATTGCAATTTTTTGGGTTTCACAAATTCCTGGAAGCCACCTACCCGCTTGTTCATTCAACGCTGACCCACGAACACGTTGCCAGGTACAGCCTCCTTTATAAATGGGAAGGAACAACCCCGGACCTGCTACCAATTGTTATGATGGCACATCAGGATGTGGTGCCTATCGAAGAAGAAACCAAAACCATGTGGTCGGTGGATCCCTTTGAGGGAGTAGTGAAAGATGACTTTATCTGGGGCCGGGGAACCACCGATGACAAGATCAACCTGATCAGCATGTTTGAAGCTGCCGAAAAATTGCTAGGTGAAAAGTATCAGCCTGAGCGCACGATTTATTTTGCTTTCGGACATGATGAAGAAATGGGAGGGACAGGCGCACAAGCCATTGCTGCCTTGTTGCAATCCCGTGGCGTCAAAGCAGACCTCGTCATCGATGAAGGGGGTGTCATTACCAAAGAAAAAATACCAGGCATGACACAACCGGTAGCCTTGATCGGCAACTCTGAAAAGGGCTATCTGTCACTCGAGCTTTCTGTGGAGAAGCATGGAGGACATTCATCCATGCCCGAAGCGGAAACATCGATAGACATCCTGGCAAAGGCATTGGTGCACCTTCGCGAGAAGCCCTTTCATGCCGAAATTTCGGAATCGACAGATGGATTCGTTGAGCACATAGGCCCTGAGCTGCCATTTTTCCAAAAGATTTTTTTTGCGAATCAATGGTTGTTTAAAGGCATCATCATCGGGATATATGAAAAGACGGCCGGCGGAAATGCCCTTGTAAGAACCACCATGGTGCCAACGATTTTCAAGGCAGGCATAAAAGACAATGTCATTCCCACCGTAGCCAAAGTGACTGTAAACTTTAGGCTCTTGCCAGGCGACAAAGGGGATGCGGTCATTGCGCAAGTGAACGAGATTATTCACGATGATCGGGTTAGGGTAACCCCAACAAGGTCATTTATAGCTGAGGCGTCGGCGGTGACACCCGAAAACAGTTTTGCCTATAAGAAAGTGGACGAAACGATCAAGAAGACATTTTCACAAACGATTACGACACCGTTTCTCATGATTGGCGGTACCGATTCACGGTACTTCGGAGAAGTATCAACCGGCATCATCAAGTTCAGCCCCATGATAGACCCGATTGGGTTTCATGGCATTGATGAACGGGTAAGTCTTGAGAGCTACCGGTCGGCGATGTGGTTCTTTGAGCAGCTCATGAGAAACACAAAGTGACGCTATTCACTTCTCAATGACTTTGCCGGATCCAAGCTGGCAGCACGAATGGATTGATAACCCATCGTAAGCCAGGCAATCACAAATGCAGATGTCCCCGCCAGAACATACACCATGATACCGATCTCAGCCTTGTAGACATAATTCTTCAGCCACCAATCCACCCCGAGCCAGGCCAGTGGTGTTGCAATGACAAATGCGATGAGAATGAGCTTTCCAAACTCTTTGGACAGCAATAACACAATGCTGCTGACACTGGCACCGAGTACTTTTCGAATGCCAATTTCTTTTGTTCGTTGTTCGGCTGTAAAGGCAGTGAGCGCAAACAATCCAAGACAGGCGATGATGATGGCAAGACCCGCAAACAAGCCAAATATTTTTCCGAGCCGCTGTTCAGCAGCGTACATTCTTCCAAAATCTTCATCCAGAAAGGAATATTGGAAGGGTTGTCCCGGGGCCATTTTCTTCCAAGAGTCTTCCAGGGATTGAACTATTGCCTGAGAATTGCCGGCATGGAATCTTACAATAACAAAACCGTCACTGCGCCTGAGGAATAACGCAAGGGCGGTAATGCCTTCGCGCAGGGTGGAGAAATGGAAATTTTCTACAACCCCAATAACAGTCCAGCTTTTTGTCTGGGTTGGATCAGGAGATCCGTCGGGACGCTCGCCATGAAAAGTTGAAATCTTTTTCCCGATGGGATCATCACCAAACCCAAATTGCAAAGCGGCAGTCTCGTTAAGCACCACGGCGGAGGAATCGGAAGGAAATTCAGCAGAGAACCCCCGTCCGGATTTTATTTTCATACCCAGTGTTTTAATGTAATCATTGTCTACCCTCCAATCCTGAAGACTAACCAGATTTTCGGTGGTGGGTTGATTTCCCTCTTTCCAGAAACTGTTGTCATTGCGCGATACATCGGACCCTTCCACAGGGAGGAAACCCGAAATCGTACAGCTTTCAACCGAGCTTATCTTAAGTACTTCGTTCTTGAATGATTGAACATTTGGACGCAAGGCATAGGCATCTTTCACAATCAATACCTGGTCTCTTTCAAATCCGAGTTTCTTGTGCTGGATGTAACCCAACTGACGATTGATGGTAATTGCCCCGACGATTAAGAATATTGAAATGATAAATTGGAAGACCACAAGGGCACTTCTGATGAATCCACTTTTTGTGCCTAAAGCAACTTTCCCTTTGAGAACATTGATGGGCTTGAAGGCTGAAAGAAAAAAGGACGGATACACGCCAGCCACCACACCCACCGCAAGTGCAGCGCCCAACACGATGAGATAAAACATAGGAGCGCCTAGCGGAAGATGAAGTTGTCGCAGAGAGAGATCATTGAACAAGGGAAGAATCAGATAGGCCAGCCCGATGGCAGCGACGAAGGCAAACAGAGCAACAAGCGTTGACTCCGTCAGGAACTGCCTGACCAGGTGTGACCGCAAGGAGCCCATTACTTTGCGCACGCCAACCTCTTTGGCCCGGTTGCTGGATCTGGCCGTTGATAAATTCATGAAATTGATGCAGGCGATCGCAAGGATGAATAGCGCGACGACGGCAAGCAGATAGACGTATGTAATGCTGCTGTTCGCCTCAAACTCACCCTTCAGATCAGAGCGCAAGTGAATGTCCAACAGGGGCATCAATGTCATTTCGTATTTGTTTCCGGAAGCCTTGAATTTCTCCATGGTAAAGTCGCCGCCCACCACTTGGGCAAGTTGAGGAGCGACATACTTTTCAAGAAATCCCGGAAATTTGGACTCCAACAATTTGGCATCAGCGCCTTCTTTCAAAAGCAAATAGGTATTGAAATTATTGCTGAGAAACACAGTGGATTGAGCCTCTTTTGCTACTGGCCAATCCCCCAGCATCGATATCAGAATATCGAAGTGAAAGTGCGAGGCAGGAGGAATGTCTTCAAAAACCGCAGTGACTTTTGCATTGTACTTGCTGTCGAGGATCAATGACTGGCCTAGGGCATTTCCATTGGGAAAATATTTCTTGGCGGTTCGTTTGCTGATGGCGATGCTGGCAGGCTCTTTCAGCGCTGTCTTGGGATCACCCTCCAGAACTTTTACAGAGAAGATATTGAAGAAGGTGCTGTCGGTCCAAATGACATTGTTCTCTTTGATACTCTCGGTTCCTTTGTCAGTTTTTACCAGATACGATCCATAATTACGGAATCGGACTGTTGATTCGATTTCGGGATAGTCTTGTAGAAGTGCATGGGCGGCAGGGGCTGTGCTGGTGACCATGCGGTAGTGGTTCTCTCCGAATTTAATTTCATTGTTCAGTCTGTATATGCGTTCCGCCTTGGCATTGTACTTGTCATAGCTTAGCTCATCCAGGATAAAGAGCAGGATAACCAGACATGCAGCCACGCCAATGGCCAGTCCCGCGATGTTGATGATGGAATAGAAACTTTGTTTGCGCAAGTTGCGCATGGCGATGGTGAGATAATTTTTGAACATGAGCTTTACTGTTTTGTATTCAGTTTTGAGAATCTGTTGTTGCGTTTCACGAAGGCCCGCGACATGCCCAAAGGAGCCCAACACTTTGCGATAGGCATCAATGAACCTCAGGCCACCTGTCATTTCAGTTTCAACAGCAGAGCAAACGTGATCAATCAGCTCTTCCTGAATTCCTTCGGCTACGATGCCCCGGCTGTTGAGGTCTTTAATGATGTAATCAATATGTTCGGACGACAATTGGGTCATTCACTTTCAAGATTGATTCTATTGGTTTACATGAATTAGGTTTACGCCATTTCCACCTGAAGGACATTCGACATGGTTTTAATGAAATCAATAAATTCAGCAACCCTATCCTTGGCCATCGATCGGCCTTCGGAGGTGATTGTATAGTATTTTCTTATCCGCTTCCCGGTCATGATCGTTTCTGTTTTCAGCAATCCCTCAGCCTCCAGTTTATGAAGTGTGGGATAGAGGGCCCCCTCAGTGAGGAGAAGCCTGCTATCTGACAGTTCTTTCACGCGTTGGGTAATTTCATACCCATACATCTTGCCATGGTCTTTTAATACCTTCAGCAGGATGGTTTGAAGAGTGCCTTTTAATAGTTCGGATGAGTGCATAGGCCTTATACATAAGTGAATTATGTATAAGACGACTGAAAGATTGCTCAGGTTGCATGGGGGCACGTTTTTTGGTGTCAGAATTAGGAAAGGCGTACCTTCACATACAGATATTCAAGCCATGCGGGCCGTTTACTTCCTGATTGCAGTTTTTTTACTCTTGTGCGTTTTTTTCACGCGTTGGTACCTTTGTGACGTTCGTGGCCTATGCGCAACGGCTGCCAATCTGGAGATCCTTGCCATGATTTTGATCGCCTTTATGATTGGGGTGGCCGGGTCGTGGCTGCTAAGTGAGAAGACCTTTCGTTTTTTACGGAGTCAGCTTGGGGGTTTGCAAAAAGAGAAATCAGGGTTACATCACCAATTGCAAATGCTTGAGAAGGAAAATCAGGCCGCACGCAAGCATGTGGCAGAATGGCAACAGGAGGTCTCATTGCTTGCCCAGGTGAAGAAGGTAACAGAGCCATTGTTGATGGAAGCGAAAAATCAGGTGGCAACCCTTGAACAAGAATTACACCAGTACCAAAGGCGCTATGATAACCTGAAGCAGGAAACCGATGAAATCCGTGACACCGCCACCCGGCTCAAGAGTGAACTTGCGGCAGAACGGGCAAGGGAGGCAACGATGGAAGCTAACTTGCTGGAAGAAAAGGAAAAGACCAGGAAAGTAGTTGAGGAGGTACCGGATCCTTCACGCTCACGTTTTACGCCATCATCATGGCAAACAAAGAAAAATGACCTGACTTTGATCAGTGGCATCGGACCAGCCATTCAACGCAAGCTGAATGACCTGGGAATTTATTCTTTTCAGCAAGTCAGCGAATTAACCCCCGATATGATTGACCGAATCACAAAGGCCATCAAATTTTTTCCCGACCGCATTGGTCGAGACAACTGGATCGGGCAGGCAGCTGCCCTTGCGCGTCACAAAGGATAATTTTTATCTTTCGTAAAATATTCATCATGACCAATCGCTTTCCGAACGATCGTGTAAACAATTTCAGCGATGCCATATTTGCCATCGCCATTACACTGCTGGTGCTCGAAGTGAAAATTCCACCGAGGGAGGATTTACAGTCACTGGGAACCATCGGCGTATTGGAGCGCCTCATTCCCAGTTTCATCGGCCTCCTCATCAGTTTCTTTGTGACAGCATTGTACTGGAGGGCCCACCTGACACTTGCGAGTTTCATAAAAAGCTATGACAACCGCATGCTTTGGCTCACGGTCTGGCTTTTACTATTTGTGGTCTTGCTTCCGTTCTCGACTGGATTTTATGCAAAGAACTTTGGCTACAATGGGCCCTTTATTTTTTACTGTTTGAACCTTGTTATGATTGGCCTCTTTAATTATTGGATGGTTCGCTACATGATTCGGAAGGAAGGCTTCAGTGCAGAACTTACTCCACTGATCGCAAGCTGGCTCTCTTTTCGTGCCGGAGTTGCACCCCTCATCTGGCTGATGTCAGCAGCATTAACTTTTGTTGTACCTGTTTTCGCCCGGTTTGCTTTCATCTCCATATTTATAATTTTCATGATCGGGGAACGTCGATACAAAAAGAGAGCGCTGCGATCGGAGGTTCCTCACTAGAGCCCCTCTCTCCGCAGCGCTGAATTCAAATTGTTAATATTTCATCCGGGTACCATCTCCTGATGAAATGACCGGGTCAGCGTCACCACCTGGCGTTTCAATGTTTCCAGCGCCCTGGTGATTTCAGGTGATAATTCGGTGCTCAGGGGCTGGATCTTTTCAATGGATACAACGAACAGATCGATATTGGGCAATCTGCCAAGCAAGGCCAATCCTTCCACCAGATCTTTCAGCCCAATTTCATGTGTACTCATTGCGCTGGGAAAATCTTTTGAGAATTTTGGCTTGATCAGCCTGATGGTACCTGCTGGCTTTCCATCCAGTGTGGCGTCAATCATGATCACATGGGGATACGATTCAAGATACTCCATCAGCTGAAATCCTGCTGTTCCTCCATCCACGATATCCGCCAGGCCGGGTTCCATTTCTTCTTTTAATTGGTTCGCCACATGAACCCCCAAACCCTCATCACCCATGAGATAGTTTCCAATACCGAGGATCAATACCGGGGAAGATGTTATCATTTGACTTTGTTTTCTTTTTGATTTTTTTCGAATGTTTCTTCTTCAATGAACTTCCATCCACCACCCATCGAAGAAATTTCGCCGTGTCCTTCTACATAGTCGTGATAGAACACCAGGTATACGTGCACCACCGCAAACAGGATAAAGAACCACATGGCCCAGTGATGGATGGTGCGCAGCAGGAAATCCCCACCAAACCAGGCGGGAACCCACGAAAACAGGTTTGGCAGCCACCAATCGCTCATGGCAGAATACAATCCAAACCCCGTCAGGCACTGAACTCCGAATGCGATAAACGTAAGGAAGTAGATAAATCCAGCCAACCGGTTGTGGCCAATCGTGTGGATATCGTACCCTTTCGTCATAAAAATATCGGATTTGAGGATGCTCCACATTTCTTTGAAATACTTTCCGTTTGTTGGAATAAAATTTCTCCAGCTCGCATACCTGTTTCCAACAAAACCCCAGTAGATGCGGAAGAGAAAATTGAACAGAAAAATATAAGCGGCGACAAAGTGGATAAACCGTGTAGTCCCGAACCAGTAATTGGAATAAGCCTCCTGCCCAGTCATAATCGCTGGAGGGTTACCAATAATTATTCCAGTAGCAATCAGGACAACAATCGCAAGCGCATTAAGCCAGTGGTAATACCTTACCGGCAGTTGCCACACGAAGACCCGCCGTAACATATGAGGTTTCGAATCAACAGTTGCTGAATTCATAATCATCAGGTTAAAGTACCTTTACTTTGCTTATATGTTTACCATCTTCATCATACAAGTGTACAGCACAGGCCAGGCATGGATCAAAAGAGTGAATCGTGCGCAAGATTTCAACCGGTTTGTTTTCGTCGGCAATGGGTGTGTCCTTCAGGGCAGCCTCATACGCGGATGATTTTCCTTCCAGGTCTCGTGGGGAGGCGTTCCAGGTGGAAGGAACAACGAGTTGATAATTTTTTATCTTCTTGTCTTCTATATCAATCCAATGCGCGAGAGCTCCGCGTGGAGCCTCCGTATGACCGACGCCTTTGGCCGTGGCAGGCCATAGTTCTGGTTTGAATTTTTCCATGTTGGCCATGCGGGTGTCACCGTTCTTAATGTTCAGGATCAATTGATCGAAGAACTCCAATGCCCAATTGGCAACCAGGACAGTTTCAAGTCCTCGAGCCGCCGTACGCCCGAGTGTTGAGAAGAGCGCCGTTGCAGGAACATTCAGCTTTGCCAAAGTGCTGTTTACAACTTCTTTGAAGTCCTCACGGCCACTGGCATAACCTACCAGCACGCGTGCCAAGGGGCCAACCTCCATCGCGTTGCCCTTCCATCGAGGTGTTTTCAGGAAGCTATACTTCTCTTCAACATTCAAGTGATCAAAGGGTGGTTTGGGTCCGGTGTACTTCAGTTTTGTTTCACCTTTCCAGGGATGTAGACCAACTCCGTCACCGCCGGCATATTCATACCAGCTGTGTGGAATAAATTCCTGAACTTCTGAATCATTGCGGAGGTCTACTTCGTGGATGTGGCTGAGGTCTTTGTTAAGGATGGCACCTGCCGGGAACTTATAGTTCTGAACGTCTTTATAGCTTGATGTTGAGAGATCGCCATACACCAGATAGTTGCCTAACCCGCCACCGATGGCGCCCCAATCAAGATAGTATGGCGCAATCGCCAACAAATCCGGAATATAAACCTGATTGACAAAATCCTTTGCCTGTTTCAGAAGTTGACCTACATAGGCCAGTCGCTCTGCATTCAGCCCGCTTACATCGTCGATGCTGATAGAGCAGGCCATGCCACCCACCAGGAAATTGGGGTGAGGATTCTTGCCACCGAAAATGGTATGCACTTTGACAATTTCCTTTTGCCATTCCAGGGCCTCCAGGTAATGCGCTACTCCGATTAGATTTATTTCAGCGGGGAGTTTGTATGCGGGGTGCCCCCAGTAACCATTGGCAAAGATTCCAAGTTGTCCGCTTTCAACAAACTTGGTGAGGCGCTTCTGAAGATCCGAAAAATATCCAGGTGAACTCTTTGGCCAGTTTGAAATGCTTTGAGCGATTTCAGACGTTTTCTTTGGGTCAGCCTTGAGGGCGCTTACCACGTCGACCCAATCCAGCGCATGTAAATGATAGAAGTGAACAACGTGGTCGTGAATATTCTGTGCACAGAACATGAGGTTGCGCACCAATTCTGCATTGGGAGGTATGGTGATGTCCAACGCATCCTCTACAGCTCTGATCGAAGCAAGGGAGTGGACTGTTGTGCAAACACCACATACGCGTCCAACAAAAGCCCACGCATCACGCGGATCGCGACCCCGCAAAATTTCTTCAATGAGCCGGACCATGGTACCGGAGCTGTATGCCTCGGTGATTTTTCCATCTTTTATTTCTGCTTCGATCCGTAAGTGCCCTTCTATGCGGGTAATGGGATCCACAACGATGCGTGCCATAGGTTAGTCTTTATTAAGTTGTTTTTCGGATTGCTTTCCTTCTGAAATCAAATCATCAACCAGTTTGTGCTTGCGCAAATTGGTAGCCACAGCATGTGCGGCGATACCGGCAGCGGTTACACCCAGGGCGATGAGACCTACTTTGTCAGCATTTTCTTCAATGCCAAATCCACCGGCATTGACCATGCGCTCATACAAGGGTCCATTGTCCCAGAAGCTCTCCTCACTGCAACCAAAGCACCCGTGTCCGGATTGAATCGGATAGCTCGTGCCATTATTCCACCTCATCACGCCACAAGCGTTGTAGGTGCTGGGACCCTTGCAACCAACTTTGTATAGGCAGTACCCGCGTTTTGCATTCTCATCATCGAAGGTTTCAACAAACATTCCAGCATCGTAGTAAGGTCTGCGGTAGCAACTGTCGTGAACTCTTTTTGAATAGAAGGCCTTGGGTCTTCCGGTGCCGTCCAATGCGGGAATGGTACCGAAGGTGATTAAATGAACCAGTACGCCCGCCATCACTTCCCCGATGGGAGGGCAGCCAGGAACCTTAATAATGGGTTTCCCTTTGATAATCTTGTGTATGGGCGTGGCTTGCGTGGGATTCGGTTTAGCGGCCTGTACGCAACCATTGCTGGCACAACTTCCCCAACAGATAATGGCCTTCGCCCCTTCTGCACATTCGTGGAGAATGTCCATAGAAGATTTGCCGCCAATCATGCAATAGACTCCATCCGCACCGGCAGGCACCGACCCCTCAACACATAAGACATACTCACCATGGTAATCTTTCATTGTTTTTTGCATTGCTTCTTCAGCCTGATGGCCGGCGGCCGCCATCAAGGTCTCTGTGTAGTCAAGTGAGATCTTGTCTAATATGATGTCTGCCACGATCGGGTGCGAGGAGCGGATGAACGATTCGCTGCAACAGGTGCATTCTTGAAAGTGAAGCCAGATAACAGGAACGCGTGACGTTGTTTTCAATGCGTCGGACACTTGTGCCACGGCACTTGACTGCAAGCCCATGTAGGCGGTCATGATGGTGCAGAACTTCATGAAGTCCCGGCGCGAATAACCCTTCTCGATCAGCTCCTCATAGTAGGTCTTTCTCTTGCTCTTGGTCGAGATTTCTTTGGTGGAGGTTTCGGTTAGCATAAAGATTGTTGTGTTTTATTTAGAAGAAGTCTAAACTATTGGGCCGATTTCTTGTGAAAAAATCCTGACAAAACTTAACATACATATAATACTGGAACATGAGATAACTCAGTGAACGAGATGATTTAAGTCATGTGAATGATGTAGGAGAAAGGATAGTTTCGAGAGGTTAAAATCTAAATGCTTATGAAAATTCCAGCAAAAATCCTGTCAGCATTTGCCTTAGTCGCTTTGCCAATGATGAGCGTTGCACATCCGGGCCATGGTCATGAAAATCCGCTCAGTCCGGGACACTTCTTAGGAAACCCTGAACATTCTATTCCCATAGCGCTAACCATTGTTGTAGCAGCTGTCTTTATTGGATGGAAAGTGCGCAGGGCAAGGAATGCTAAAAAATAGCGCGCCATGCATGAGTTATCAATTGTCATGAGCATTGTCGAAACGGCGACAGAGAAAGTCAGGGAAAACAATGCAAAATCTGTTGAGCGCATAGACCTTGTGATTGGTGCTTTGGCAGGAATAGATAATTATGCGCTCGATTTTTCATGGGATGTGGCCGTCAAAGACACCGTATTGCAATGGGCAGACCGAAACATTATTTCCATTCCTGGAAAGGCCAGGTGTGTGGAATGTGATTGTGAATTTGAGATCAAAGATATGTTTGATCCATGCCCGGTTTGCGGAGAGCACCTCCTTCAAGTGCTGCAGGGTAAAGAGTTACAGATTAAATCAATGATACTCAACTAACATTTAATCCTTTTTCTATGTGCGCGACGTGCGGATGTGATCATGATTCAAATGTGTTGATACGCAAAGTTGAAAAGGCACGGCCGATGGAGCTTTCCGGGCTTCACCTGAGGTCTGTTCCATCCGACAAACGTGAGATGCAGTATGTCGAGGGGCATGTGCCATTGAAGCCTTTGAAAAAACAAATTGACCTTGAGCAAGATATTTTATTGAAAAATAATCTTAAAGCCGAAAGGAACAGAGGCTATTTCCTTGCGAAGGAAATTCTGGCATTGAATCTGGTAAGCTCCCCCGGCAGCGGAAAGACCTCCCTGCTTGAAAGAACTTTAACTGATTTAAAAGACGAATTGAACTTCTATGTCATCGAAGGAGATCAACAAACCACGAATGATGCTGATCGCATAGCCGTCACCGGTGTGCCCGTTGTGCAGATCAACACCGGCAAAGGTTGTCACCTGGATTCAGAGATGGTAGGGAGCGCCATTGAAAAGTTGAATCCCGCAGCCGATTCAGTTGTTTTCATCGAAAATATTGGAAACCTGGTCTGTCCTGCCATGTTTGATCTGGGCGAGCAGAGCAGGGTTGTGATCATTTCGGTAACAGAAGGAGATGATAAGCCACTGAAGTATCCAGACATGTTTGAGACAAGTGCTTTGTGCATTATTAACAAAGTAGACCTGCTGCCCTATGTCAATTTCAGCTGCTCAAAGGCGAAGGAATATGGGCGACGCATCAACCGCAAACTTGAATTTATAGAACTCTCTGCCACCACGGGCGAAGGAATGAACCAATGGTACCAATGGCTGAAATCTAAAGTAGCGGTCGATGCGCCCGTTAAATAATCCATGGCATCCTACCATCTCCACATTCAGGGCCAGGTTCAGGGAGTAGGATTCAGACCCTTAGTGTACCGGCTTGCCAATGAACTTCATTTACGGGGATGGGTGAGCAATGGGGTGGATGGTGTGCATGTTGCGATCACAGGACACAAGCGCGATGTTGGTGTATTCTATCGGGAGATTCTTCAACGACCTCCCCACAACGCCCGCATTCTTAATCATTCCCTGCACAAGGTACCGGACTCAGATGATCCCGATTTTCGGATCGCCGAAAGTTCATCAGAAGGGAAACCCAATTTATTGTTGACGCCTGATCTCGGTTTGTGCGCCGACTGCAGAACAGAAATCCTGAGTCCCGCAAATCGAAGACACCACTACGCTTTCACAACCTGTATCCACTGTGGCCCCCGGTATTCAATTATCAACCAGCTGCCTTATGATCGTGAAAATACGACCATGGACACATTTGAACAGTGCCAACCTTGTTTGGATGAGTATCATGATCCCAATAACAGACGCTATTATTCTCAAACCAATTCGTGTCTAACCTGTGGCATCGAGCTAACATTATTAAATAATCAGGGAAAGCTCATTTCAAGGAGCCAGGATGTAATCCTCAGTTTAACGTGCGCCGGACTTGCGCATGGAAAGATAATCTGCCTGAAAGGTATTGGTGGTTTTTTATTGTTAACAGATGCAATGAATGAGCAAGCCATCGTGACTTTGCGCGCACGGAAATGTCGTCCGCGCAAACCATTTGCACTCCTATATCCGTCCGTTGAAAGAATCAAGAAAGATTTAGAGGTTTCCCCGGAAGAAGAGGAAGCCCTAAAGGGTATAGAGGCGCCCATTGTTCTGCTGAGGCTGAAGCAAGGCGCAAAACCGGAAATATGCCTCCAACAAATTGCCCCTGATTTGAATAGGGTGGGGGTCATGCTACCCTATACTCCGTTGTTGGCATTGTTAATGGAAAAATGGAATGGTCCCATCATAGCGACCAGTGGAAATGTCAGTGGATCACCTATATTTTATGAAGATGCGAAAGCCATCAATCACCTGTCTTCCATTGCTGATTTCTTTGTTGCGAATAACCGTGGAATTGTAGTTCCACAGGATGACAGCGTCATTCAATTTGCGAAGGAGACGCAAAGAAAGATTTTTCTTCGTCGATCAAGGGGTTTTGCTCCTACCTACGTACGCCACTCACTTCAAACCGAAGAAGGTACGCGTTTGGCCATGGGGGGTGAATTGAAAAGCTCATTCACCCTTTTGAGCCAGGGCAATTTGTTTGTAAGTCAATACCTGGGGGATCTTGAAACTTTTGAAACTCAGGAAAGTTATAGCCATACAATCCAACATTTCTTGCGTTTGCTACAGGCAAGCCCGGAGAAAGTCATCATTGACCAGCACCCCGGTTACTTTTCATCTGGTCTTGGCAGAAAATTGGCTAAGCAATGGGATGTACCAGTTCAGGCAGTCCAACACCACCTTGCACACTTTAGTGCTGTCTTGGAGGAGAATCAACTGGTTCGTGCCAACGAACCTGTGCTGGGTGTGATCTGGGATGGTACCGGTTGGGGTGACGATGGGGCAATCTGGGGCGGGGAATTCTTTACATATAAAGACTTTCAATTTGACAGGGTGGCGCACCTGGACTATTATGATCACCTGTTGGCTGATAAATTTTCTCGTGAGCCCAGGCTCAGTGCTTTATCGCTGTGTAAGAATATTCAGGAGGCTCAAGTTCTCCTGCGGCCAAAGTTCACTGAAACAGAATGGGGACTCTATACCAAAATACTTTCTCAACCCAGCCGATTGCAAACATCGAGCATGGGACGGTTCTTTGATGGAATAGCATCCCTGTTAGGCCTTTGCAACAAAACATCCTATGAGGGCGAGGCAGCCATGTATCTGGAAACACTCGCAGGCAAGTCAGCAACGATTTCAAGCGGTTATGTGAATTTAGCACAACACTTCACCCTCAACTCCTTCATGAGATTGATTGTGAAAGATATCTTGCAAGGTGTTTCTTGTGAACAGGTCGCACACAATGTGCACGTCTGCCTCGTTCATTGGATTGGAAATATCGCAGCGAGGGAAAATGTTAAGAAGATCGCTTTCAGCGGCGGGGTGTTTCAAAACGGCTTGCTGGTGGACTTGATTCAAAAGAGACTATGCAATGAGTACGATCTCTATTTTCATAAGCAGCTCTCTCCCAATGACGAGAATATTGGTTTGGGACAGATGGTGTATGACAACATTCAAGAGAGCCTAACAAGACTGACTCACCAGGAGGTTAACAAACATGAAATTGTAACAATCTAATATTCAGCCCATGTGCCTCGCCATACCCGGAAAATTGATTGCCATCACTGGCCAACTGGATGAAACATTTCGCTTTGGTAAAGTATCGTTTGGTGGTATCCTGAAAGATGTAAACCTTTCGATGGTTCCAGAAGCCAAGGTGGGTGACTTTGTTCTTGTACACGTTGGTGTTGCCATCAGTTTGGTGGATGAAGAGGAGGCCCACAAGACATTTGAATACATCCGCCAAATAGGAGAGCTCAGTGAACTTAAAATAGAAGAGGACCAATCCTAGAACTTCCATTTCAGATCAACCCACATAGCCATGAAATATTTATCAGAATTCAGGGATGGTGCGATTGTACTTCAATTGGTCAATGACATAAAGGCTGTTGTTAAAAAACCTTGGACCATCATGGAGATTTGTGGCGGACAAACCCACAGCCTGGTAAAGAATGGTATATTGGAGATGCTGCCAAAAGAAATCACCATGGTGCATGGCCCTGGCTGCCCGGTTTGTGTAACACCACTCGGAATCATAGACGAAGCAATACACCTCGCAGAAGAAAGCCATGTCATACTCTGTTCGTTTGGTGATATGCTCCGCGTACCCGGATCGAAGAAGAGTTTATTGGAAGTGAAGGCATGTGGTGCGGACGTTCGGATTGTTTATTCACCCCTGGAGGCCGTTAAGATGGCCAGGGAAAACCCCACCAAAGAGGTTGTATTTTTTGCAGTGGGTTTTGAAACCACCGCTCCTGCCAATGCATTGTCGGTTGTGCAGGCGGATAAGTTGGGTGTTAAGAATTATAGCATCCTTGCTTCACACGTCTTGGTTCCTCCCGCCATGGAAGCCATCTTGAGTGACCCTGAAACACGTATTGATGCTTTTCTGGCAGCAGGGCACGTTTGCACAATCATGGGTATGGAAGAATATTTTCCAATTGTTGAAAAATATAACGTTCCCATTGTTGTCACTGGATTTGAGCCAGTTGATTTACTTCAGGGAATTTTAATGGCAGTGATTCAACTTGAAAAGGGAGAGGCAAAGCTTGAAAATCAATATGCACGGGTGGTTCAGCGCGAGGGTAATAAACTGGCACAAGGTACCATAGCCCAAGTCTTCAAAATTTCAAACCGAACCTGGCGCGGGATTGGAGAAATACCTATGAGCGGTTATGAGGTAAAAGAAAATTATGCGGCCTTTAATGCACGGTTGAAATTCAAATTGAATTTTGCTCCCGTAAAAGAGAACCCGGAATGCATCTCCGGTGCCATCATGAAAGGGTTAAAGAAACCAGTTCAATGTCCGAACTTTGGAACAAAGTGCAATCCAGAGCATCCCTTGGGCGCTCCCATGGTAAGCAGTGAGGGGGCCTGTGCGGCATACTACCATTATGCCAGCAGCAAAACGGAACTGGTATGAATCAAAAACTTTCTTTGCAGTTGAATTGTCCTCTGCCCAAACTTGACTTTGATGTCATCACCATGGGGCATGGCAGTGGTGGTCTGCTTACCCACCGGATGTTGGAGTCCGGAGTTTTTGATTTGTTGAAAAACGAATACCTCGACCAGCAACATGATGGTGCCATCCTTGAGCTTAGCGGAAAACTGGCGTTCACCACAGATAGTTATGTTATCTCTCCGATTTTTTTTCCGGGAGGAAACATTGGCGAGCTTGCTGTGAATGGGTCAGTCAATGATCTGGCCATGTGTGGCGCCATTCCAAAATACCTTTCACTGGGATTTATCATTGAAGAAGGATTGCGGATGGATGATTTTTGGGAGATTCTGCTGGCGATCAAAGTGGCAAGTGAAAAGGCGGGAGTAAAAATTGTGACGGGAGATACAAAGGTAGTGGAGCGCGGAAAGGGAGATCAGATTTTTATCAATACTTCCGGTATCGGAGTCCTTCATCCAAGGGCACTAATTAGTTTCGCTAGGGTGAGGCCCGGAGACAAGATTATCCTCAGCGGAAAAATGGCTACTCATGGAATTGCCATCATGTCCCAAAGGAAGGGCCTTGAATTTGAGACCACCATTCAAAGCGATACGACGAACGTAAACCACATCGTCAAGCAACTGCTGGATGAAGTGGGGGAGGATATTCATTTTCTGAGAGACCCCACACGAGGCGGAGTAGCGACAGTTATGAATGAAGTCGCTGGTCAGAGCCAACTGGGCATTGATCTTGTGCAGGGGAATATACCAGTGGATGAGCAAGTAGAGGGGGCATGCGAAATGCTTGGCTTGGATCCTCTCTATGTGGCCAATGAAGGACTTTTTATTGCCATCGTTGATCCGAAGTCGGCAGACACCGTTCTATCCGTTTTACAAAGGGATCTAAATGGAATGAACGCTGCCATGATTGGTACCGTTGTTTTGGAGCATCGTGGTCAGGTGGTGATGGCGAGCAAGGTGGGTGGTAAAAGGATAGTAAACTATCTTACAGGCGAGCAGCTTCCCCGGATCTGCTGAATGAAATACAACAAGACTTATTTATGAATGATCATCCAGCATGAGCTGTAGGTGAAAGCTTACATTGAGAGCCTCCTGAACCTTCACCAAACCCATCATTCTTTTCGGAGGCTCAAGATTGAAATCAGAAAACGTAAAGTCGCGCCCCCCCTTTAAGTGAATGAGCCCTGAAGGGTTTACCTCAATGGTGCAATCCATCTCGAATAACTTGGTTGTCCCACCCAATGAGATTTTGATGATTCCCTTGAATTTTTCCTCGCCGTATTTATAGCTGGGAGTGCGTTCAAAGGAAATAAAATCGATGACAATGGCAGGGAAAGACTTTGATTTGATGGTTTTGCGAAAATCAGAAGTCATCAAGGCGATGCCGCAATCAAAACTCGAGGCGTCAAGATCAACGGAGCCTTTTACAAAAACAGGCCGGGTATTGCGTCCTCCTTCATGCAATACAAGGGTATCTTTTCCAACGTATTTTGGGATGGCGCACTTGAATGTGTTGACATTGGTTTTGCCGTCAATGGTCAGGGTACTGGTGGGTAGAACAATCAGGCGGTGTATCAGAATAGCCGAATTCCATCTCGTAGTAAACGAAGATGAGATGCTCAGCAGAAAAAGAAATACAATGACTCGCTTCATCTTGTGGCGTTGGTCAGGGGTCAAGGAATGGTGCAAATATACAGATACAAAAAATCCGGCCAGCCCAAGGGGCCGGCCGGAAGTCATTATGAAAAGATCAAACCTAGAATCCTATCGTTCCTTGTATTACAAAACCATTGAACTTACCACCGCTCAGGATGTTGTCGGTAGGAAAGTCGTTGTATTTCTGTGATACGTATTCTCCCTTGAGGAGGACATTCCTGGTGATAAACCATCCACCTCCAAAACAAGTGCGGTCGATGGAGATATCCTGCCGAGTTCCCTGGTTGATATTGGCTGCTGAGGTGCTTTGACCAAAGACTGCTGTTCCAGACACCCTGTTGTACTTGGCACCGATATAGTATTTCTCACCTTTCCCAAACCGATATACCAAGTCCGCTTCAATCTGTGTAAACTTCCGATTGTCCAATTTGCTGATGGTAGTAAGTCCGGGGGTGTTGTTATAAAACAGCGTTGGGTTGCTGTACAAGACCTCTCCATTTTCAACTTGTGAATTGCCTTGTGTCATTTCATAAGTTCCGAAGAATTCCAAACCAGCGATCTTAGCTGATGGGTTGATCATGATTGAGGTTACATTGTCTTTGAATCCGGGGTTAAACCTGCCCGAGAAAGGGTTGCCTGTTAATGAAGCTGTGGTGGGCTCCATGACATACTGATAGTTTGAACCTGCACGGTCACCGCCATAGATGGTGTTGCTGACGGAAGATTTTGTGGTGTAGAAAGAACCAGTCAAACGTACCCGCTTCCTGTCACCAAAATTCTTATCATACCCAAACTTACCGTAGATGGACGGTTTCCTGTCGTTTGGTTTTGTAACACTTCCTTGAATTTCACCATCGGTCATGGCCATCATGGCCAGAAAGCCGGATTTATGCCAGTACAATTCAGCTCCAATTTCTGTGGTGAAAGAATCCATGATATTGCCTTCCATGAAGGGATTCCACAGGGCATTACCACCATCGCTTCTTCTGAAGTGGGCGTCACCGTAGTTGATTTCCATGTGACCAACTTTTAAAGTCAAGTTCTTCCAAAGGTTGTTCATCATTTCACTTCCCAGGAATTTGACCTTGTCTACTTGCAGGTAGCCACCCTTTACCCAGAATTCATTGTGGTGGTGAGTTGACATGTAAGAAACGAGGTTTAAGCGTACACCATCCGCCAGTTGAACATCCAGGTTCAGGTTAGCCATGGCCAAAGGAAAGCCAGGCGCTTGCTGATATACCTGGTTAGTGTTAGAATACAGGTTGTTGTTGTTGGTATTGATATAACCACCAAAGACGTTGGGATCCGGGACGACACCGGGGACGTTGGCGCCTGTTCCATCAAATTTGGTATTAAAAATACCTGTACCCACACCAGTTTCATACAAGGAGCCGGCGCCCGTCAGGATGGCCCGTGAGGAATTGCTATTGGTCATGCTCTGGTAACCTTGGGTAAAGTTGGCTCCAATGCGGAGTTTGAAACCATCATAAACAACGGTGTCCTCCTTAGGAGTTTCGTAAACATTCACACCGCGTTTATCATATGGGCGGAAATACTGAATGGCCGGTTGTTGCGCCCACACCCCTACAGATGCGCAAAGCAGCAAAAGGACCGTCAGATAGGTTGATCGGTTGGTTTTAGCTTTCATAAATTATTGGTTTTAAGGTTCATTTATTAATTCTTAGCAACTACGAGCTCCATGTTGAAACTGATTGTGATGTCATCCCCGGTTTTTACTGTGCCGAACATGAACGTGGGGGGCTCCACTTGAAATTCACTCATCTTAATTGGTTTGCTTCCGGTGCACCGTAATGATCCAGAAGGATTCAGCTTGCAGGTGGCATCAATTGTAATGGGTTTAGTTACCCCGGCGATGGTAAGATTACCTGAACATTGAATGATATCTTTTTGAACTGTAGCTGAGGTCAAGGTGAAGCTTATCGCTTTATGCTTGTCTGTTTTCAGAGCACTATAGGCATTTTTGTCCATGGCCTTATGCTCACTTTTCAAACTTTCACTGTTTACTGAGAGCGAAAGTGCCTTGACGCGAAGCGGAAGACCGTCTGCACCATTTTCGAAAGTTGTTTGAAATTGCATTTCCTTGGAGGTCATGGTCCAGTTGTGCAGGGTGGAGGTTCCGGCCACCACGATGTACGACTCAGCAGTCTGTTTATAGGTTGTCTGTGCCTGGGTTTGTATTGGAAATCCTATAAGCGCCAAGAGAATGAGAGTGAAACCGTTTGAAATGAATCTTTTTATCTGTGTCTTTTTCATAATGGGTGCCGTTTGTGCCGTAAAAATCGCCGTCAGCGGAAGCCCAAAGAATGACTCTTTTCATATAAAAGTATGATTGTAGTCAACTTACGGGGTCTTGGTGCGAGCAATACTTATTCCCCCTTTTGGGATAACTACAGTTGTGATCTAGCATCAAATTCTTGTGCCACCGCTCTGGCCGGCAAGAAAAAATCATCATAATGCTCTGCATGCATAACAATTTTTATTTACCTTCGCTACCGTTTGAAACGTGAAGAAACCATCGACTTTAACATCAAGGCAGCTTGGCATGCGATTGCCCGCATGTACAACCAGCAGGCTATTAAATATGGCGGAACGATGTCAGTGGGATTTGCCCTGCTGAATATTCATGCAGAGGAAGGAACACCGGCCACCAAGATTGGACCCATGATGGGCCTGGAGACCCGCAGCCTTACCCGGTTGCTTAAGTCAATGGAAGAAAAGGGCCTCATTTACCGGGAGGCAGATAAGACGGATAAGCGTTCTGTCCGGATATACTTAACAAAGGCAGGAAAGAAGAACAAAGAGAAGGCCCGAGAGACAGTGCTGCGTTTCAATGAAGCCATTCGTGAGGAAATATCTGGACAAAAGCTCAATGTCTTTTTTGAAGTGGTACAAGACATTAGCAAGATGATTGAGAAAAATAAGATTTATGAAACAGTTGCCGTCACTCTGCCAAAAGTGACGATTCCGGAGCAAGTCTGGGCGCTGGCGGAACTGTTCAAAAGCTTCGAACAGGAACACAACCTCCCCACCGGCG
>JAYVEZ010000099.1:0-3614 GCA_043773645.1 Cytophagales bacterium | reverse complement strand
CAGAAATTGACTGCGGTCAGTAATCGGATAGGACCATACAACCGTCAGGCTGAGCGACTGACCAGGCGATAGGGGTGCGGGCAGGTCAACACGCATCATGGTATTGTTGATGGTGGTTGGAAGTATTTTCCCCGTCTTATCGGCAACGGAAGCAATCGTATATCCAGCATCGAAGTCCAGGGGTCGGAGCGATTGTTGAACATATACAGAAGGAATGGAATCGCGTATTCCGCCCAGGGCATAGCCAAAATCCTCGTTGCCTTTCTTATTGACATTTTGGTCCAACTGAAGCCATACATACTTCAATGATTCCGGTGAGTTATTGTAGTAGGTGATGGTCTCCTTGCCCTTCAGTAAATTTTTTGCTTCTTCAATCTCCGCATCGATTACATAATCGGCACGCTGCTGCCAGTATTTTGATCCCGGGCCACCGGTCGCCGAGTGGTAGGAATTGGGTGTTGGCAACAACTGATCCATTTGTTCAAATTTTCCGCCCCATTGTTTTTTCTCTGTTTGAGCTGATGCAACCGTGGTGCAAAAAATAATGAAGAGAAGGGCTAAAATATTTTTCATGCGGATTGGGGTAGGAGGTGAAGTAAAGATATGTGAAAAAGCCATTTGAATGATGAATGATTATATAGAAGTTTCTTCGAATTGAGAAGTTGGACTAAAGTCCATATCGACTTATAACCTGATAAACCCCGGCCTCAAGACCGAGGTTAGTTTGATGAATGATTATTGGAAGTTTCTTCATGGAGTTGTTGGACTAAAGTCCATATCGATTTTTAACAGAATAACCCCCGGCCTTTGGGACGAGGTTACTGATGGAAAATTTATTACTGGCCATGTATCGTTTGGTTCGACTTACAAAATAAAATCCCTTGAAACTTAAATAGCCCGCCTTAAGACCTGGGTTACTGTTGGGAATTATTGCTGGCTCTGTATCGATTGGATCGACTTACAAAGTGAAATCCCTTGAAGCCAAAATACCCCGCGATAGACCAGGGTAATTGATGGAGATTTTTACCGGGCTTCTCCGCCTTTAGGTTCGTCTTTCAAATAAGCTGAAAACCAAATAACCCCGGCCTTGAGGTCGGGGTTATAGATGATGGCGATGCAAATGGACTTTAGCCCAACTAGTTCTTCTTGATTTGATCAAATTTGCTATCGGCTGGCTTCTTTGGAAACACGTTGT
The DNA here is from genome assembly GCA_043773645.1 of Cytophagales bacterium. Classification (GTDB taxonomy): domain Bacteria; phylum Bacteroidota; class Bacteroidia; order Cytophagales; family Cyclobacteriaceae; genus ELB16-189. Next base: position 2,419 of record JAYVEZ010000099.1, on the reverse strand, counting down.
CATTCACATTCACATCCGCGGTTTCCAGGTTTGGATCAATAACGATATTCACGACTTCCTTTTCTTTCACAAATACTTTCTTTACCTCAAACTCGTTGTTTCGCCAGATCTCTGCCGGGATTCGTTCAAGTTCCTTGGACCCATCTTTGAAAGTCCATTGAATGATGACGGGGGATACGAGGCCTCCGGAGTTTTTCAATGTGACCTCATAAATATTTTTGCCCTCCAGCTTTTGACGGATCGCATTGTCATCCAACCTGTTTCTGAAATCGCGATACTCCGGGTCGGGCGTATTGATAACGGTAAATTCCTGCGGCCCTGTGCTGAAGTCAACTGACTTGTCTTTCGTCTCTTTAGAAGCAAGGTCTCCCTGTTTCACCTTCACATTTTTCTTTTCAGGGTCTATCTGAGTGGATTTGACTTTATACCACTTCACCTCGTCTACCGTCAGATCTACATTATCGGTCGTGTAAAACCAGCCTCTCCAAAACCAGTCAAGGTCTACGGCGGATGCGTCTTCGAGTGTACGGAAGAAGTCGGCCGGTTTGGGATGTTTGAAGGCCCAGCGCTGTGCATATTCTTTAAATGCTTTGTCGAAGAGCTCTGGGCCCATGACGGTTTCACGGAGGAGGGTCAACGCCGCTGCCGGTTTGCTGTATCCATTCGGGCCAAAACTTCTTCCCTGGTTATCGGAAGTGGCCATCACGGGACGCATCATGCTTTTGTCACCTTTCATGAAGGGGACAATTCCTTTGGGTGTGTTGCCTGTGTGGTCCAGGGTTGGGTAGCGTTCGCGCATGGTTTCTTTTTCAAGGAAGGAATTCAATCCTTCGTCCATCCAGGTGCTTTGACGTTCGTCGGAGTTGATGATCATGGGAAAATAATTGTGTCCTACTTCGTGCACAATGACGCTCACCGTGCGGGTAAGGGTGCGTTCTGAAATGGTCCCGTCTTTGGCCGGGCGTCCACCATTGAAAGAAATCATAGGATATTCCATTCCACCACCAACCCAGTTACATGAGTAAGCAGTAGGATAGGGATAATCGATGGTACGTGCCGAATATACATCCAGTGTATTCTTTATGGCCTTGGTAGATTCTTTTGACCAAAGGGCAAAGCCTTCTTTCGGATAGAGTGATTGGCCCAATGGATTGTTGCTCCCATTCTTTATTGCCATGGCGTCCCAGACATACTTGCGCGAAGAAGAAAAGGCAAAGTCGCGAACATTTTCCGCGTAAAATTCCCAGGTGCTTTTCTTCTTTGAGTGTTGTTTTTCCCTTAGCCTGGCTTCTTCCTCAGTGACGATGAATACTGGCTGATCAAACGTTTTGCGGGCTTTTTCGAACCTTTCAATCTGCTCTTTGGACATCACATCTTTAGGATTTTGAAGCCATCCGCTGGCACCGACGATATGGTCTGAGGGCACAGTTATTTTTACCCGATAATTTCCAAACGTAAGGGCAAACTCCCCAGCGCCGAGGAACTGTTTATTTTGCCAGCCTTCATAATCATCAAACACGCACATGCGTGGGAACCATTGTGCGATGAAATAAATATAGTTGTTGTCTTCTGGAAAGAACTCCATGCCGCCTCGTCCACCCACCATCATCATGTCGTTGACATTGTATGACCATTCCACTTTGAAAGTAAACTTCTCACCTTTTTTCAAAGGTTGTGGAAGATCAATTCGCATCATGGTGTAGTTGATGGTGTAAGGCAGGTTCTTGTCAGTTGCATCTTTTACCGACTTGATGTTGTAGCCGCCTTTGTAATCAAAAGAGCCCGTCGTGGTAGCAATCATTTTAGCGGGAATTGAATCACGGATGCTGCTGCCCTGGGTCTTTCTGGTCATGCTGCCGTCTGCGTAAAGGTTTTGATCCAATTGCAGCCACAGATACTTAAGGTCTTCTGGCGCATTGTTGTAATAGGTAATCGTTTCAGCACCCGTGATGGACTGGTTCTCATCGTTCAGTTCTACATTGATCACATAGTCAGCGCGCTGCTGCCAGTACTCTGCACCCGGAGCACCTGAGCTACTTCGGTAGCTGTTGGGGGTAGGCAGCATCTGATCCAACTGCTCAAACTTACCTTGCCACTTTTGCTGGGCGGGCAGGGTCGTGGTGAATGCAATGGCAAGAATAATAAGGGTGATCTTTTTCATAGGAAGTAATTATTGGAAGTTGAGAATAGAGAAGTTGGGAAGATGAGAATAGTTTGGGTTTAAGTAGAGCTGGTCTGCCATTCTCAACTTCTCAATTCTCATCTTCTCTCTTCTCAATCAATTTTTCTTTTTGATGTCATCAAATTTATTGGAATCTGCCGCCTTGGGGAACACATTGTCTTCCGTATGGATGTCAGAGGTTTCCTGTTTGGGATCAAGAACGATGTTGGTTACTTCTTTTTCCTTCATGAAGACCTT
>JAYVEZ010000098.1:0-11342 GCA_043773645.1 Cytophagales bacterium | reverse complement strand
CGCCCCGAAGGGTACATAACCTGATGTAATGCCCTTCGCAGTGGCAATCATGTCTGGTATCACATCGGCATGGTCCATACCAAACCACTTGCCCGTTCTGCCGAAACCGCTCATGACTTCGTCGGAGATCAAAAGGATTCCGTGCTTGTCACACAGTGCGCGAATTTTTTTGAGGTAATCGGGAGGGTACTTGATACATCCTGAAGAGCCGCTCTCTCCTTCCATCAGGATCGCTGCAATATTTTCCGGACCTTCAAACTCAACCACCCGCTCCACATGGCTCACACATTCCCTTGCACAGGAAGTGACTTCCTTGCCAAACGGACAACGGTAACAATAGGGGTCTTCGACATGAATAATATTGGGTACCTGCTGCGAATCAGACTGCAATTTTCGCGGATCACCGCCGGCCGTCATTGCACCATAGGACGCACCGTGAAAAGCCCGGTACTTGGCAATAATTTTGTGGCGACCGGTATACAGTCGCGCCAATTTAATTGCATTCTCAATCGCCGTAGCACCGCAGACTGTAAACAGTGATTTGTTCAAACCCTTCGGTGTCACCGATGCCAGTTTCTTTCCAAGGTCTCCCCTGACTTTCGTTACGCAACTCGGTGTGACATAACTTACTTGCTGCATCTGGTCTACGACAGCTTGTGTGACCCGTTGGTTTCCATGACCAATATTTACATTCATCAACCCGGATGAAAAATCCAGGTACCGTTTGCCATCATAATCATATAGGTAGACCCCTTCTCCATATTTGATGGCTATGGGTGCAATGCCCTTTTGCTTACTCCAGGAAAACAAGGTGTAGTCAAGGTTGTCCTGGATGATTTCCTGAGATTCTGTGATGGTTTTAGTTTCCGCACTCATGATCATTTTTAGTTATTCGTTGTTCGTTCATTAACCATTTACCATTAAACATTGACCATTTCCCTTAGCTCATCCAGTTGATACCCGCTTCAGGATTCCATTTAGTGGTACTCTTTTTCAGTTTTGTCCAGAATTCCACCGAGCTCTTGCCGGTGATATCTCCCACACCAAACTTGCTTTCATTCCAGCCTCCAAACGAAAATGGCTCGCGGGGTACAGGCACGCCCACATTGACACCGACCATGCCGGAACTGGCATTGTCAATAATATATCGCGCAATGCCGCCACTCTGTGTGAAGACGGAGGCTGCATTGCCGTAAGGATTGGCATTTTCAATTGCGAGGGCTTCATCCACCGTTTGCGTTCGCATGATGCTGATGACAGGACCGAATATTTCTTCCCGGGCGACTGACATTTCAGGTTTTACAAAATCGATGACGGTAGGTCCGACGTAGGTGCCCTTTTCCTTCCCGGCCACCACCGTATTCCGACCATCTACGAGGATTTTTGCCCCATCCCTTTCCGCTTCAGTAATGTACTTTTCAATTCTCTCCTTGGATTGGCGATTGATCACGGCTCCAAGATTTTTTCCGGGAATTATTTTTCTGGCTTCGTCGCAAATCTTTTCAATGATGTGGTCTACGGATCCAACGGCCACCATCGCAGACGCAGCCATGCAGCGCTGACCGGCACAACCACTCATGGAGGCAGCTACATTTTGGGCCGTCATGGCGGGAATGGCATCAGGCAATACCAATAAATGATTCTTGGCACCTCCTAGAGCAAGGCACCTCTTATAATGATGTGTGGCTCGCTGGTACACGAGTTTTGCCACCTTGGTAGATCCCACAAATGAGACAGCTTCAATGCCCGGATGATCGCAGATTGCCTCCACGATCTCAACGTCCCCATGCACTACGTTGAACACCCCATCAGGAAGTCCAGCTTCTTTGAGCAAGGATGCAAGCCTGCCTACACTCAGCGGAACTTTTTCGGATGGCTTCATGATCATGCAGTTACCCAGCGCGAGTGCATTGGGAATTGTCCAGTTTGGCACCATGCTTGGAAAGTTGAAGGGAACGATGGAGGCTACAATCCCAATGGGCACATGTTCCGTCCTGCATTCAACCCCCTTACTTACTTCCAGAACTTCTCCCGTTGTCAACTGCGGCAACGAGGTGGCAAACTCACTTAGCTCAATGCTCTTTTCAATTTCAGCAACCGCTTCAGAATATGTTTTCCCATTCTCCTCTTGAATGAGTTCTGCCAATTCTTTCATGTTCTTCTCGAGCAAGCCCTTGTACTTAAAAAAAACCTGAACCCTTTCCTTGATCGGCGTCTTGCTCCAGCCTGGAAACGCTAATTTTGCAGCCAGCACTGCCTTGTTCAGGTCCGTTGCGGTAGACATCGGCACGGTTGAAAGGTGCGATCCATCAACCGGGGAGATGACATCCAGGGTCCTTGCTGCAGGTGTCAACACAAATTCACCATTGATAAAATTACTGACGGCAGGGTATTTCATAGGAGGAAGAATTGCTTATTGTAACTAAAAGTAAGAATAAAAATAAAAAATATGCAGTTTTAACAGATAATTACAGCAGATTTTTCATTTTATACCCCCATATTTGCTTTACATGACGGTACGCAAGAAGAAGACTACCCGGCTTTCAATGGATACCCTGGACTTTGCCATTGTCTCGTGCCTGCAGCAGGATGGCAGGATGTCATTTACCGTGATGGCAGAGAAGCTGAAAGTGTCTATTGGAAACATTCGCACCCGCGTGAACAAGTTAATTGAAGAAGGTACCATCAACATCATTGGCCGGGTGAATCCAGAAAAGGTGGGGTTTCAATCATACGCCCAAATCGCAGTGTATGTGCGTCCCATTCCTTTGAAAGAGAAAGTGGCTCAAAAAATTGCACGGCTTCCGGAAGTAAGTTTCCTGGCCTCTACGTCGGGTGACTACGACCTGGAAGTAGACGTCATGTGCAGGAATAACGACCACCTGCTGGAGTTTGTCAACACGATCTCAACGATGGAGGGAGTCTATCAGACCAAAACAACGCTCTACTTCAAAGTATACAAATATTCCCAACCAGATTTGAGTCTACTCAAATGAGTCGCATAAGTCCGTAGGTGTGATCTGTTTGTAGCCTCATTGTTTTAAGACTGGCACAAGCTCCGGAGGAGCGTCCTGTTTGTTGAACCTAATGTGGCTGAGAGGATTTAGCTCCAGAGGAGCGCCCTGTTTATCCGTCTTCCGGCAACGTCGCCTCTATCCATTTCCCCCACTCAATTATTTACAATCCTATTTTTTCATCTCCTCAGCCTCATCCCATGCAGGAAGAGAAAAAGTATATCCTTGCTGAGTCAGCACATCCGCCACATCAAAGAAAATCCGCTGGCGTTCGATCTTCCCATTCTTTATCCGCATCGCACTGTGGTACCAAATCGTTACCGAAGGTTTTCCGTTTTTGTAGTTCATGGTGAGTTTCCCCCAGTCCAATACCCAATCGCCGGCCACGCGACCTTCTTTCACAGTTTTGGTGAGAATGGCATACCGGTCATAGGACATTGAGCTGTATTCTTGATCCCAGGCCTGCTTCCAATTTACCAGCATGGCAGGCCGGGACACAGAGTCTTTCGTGCCAGGTCCTACTTGCATAAAATTATCCGCAAGGACATCAGTCATCGTGCCAATGTCTCCCTTGGCCACCGCATCAAAGTACTTCAACCCCAACGCCTGATTCTCCACATTGGGTACTTCATGAGCCGGGGGAGTACAACCGAGGAAACTTGTGAGGACAAAAGCACCTAAAAAGACTATTTTTTTCATGGTCGTCCATTTCAACCGACGGACGAACTTAAAAAAAAAGATTCATTGAACTCAATCTGACCGCACTAATAATTCACAGTTGCATTTAGTTCTATTTTTACCTAAACTCACTTTATAATCACCTATTATATAGACGCTTGAATTCTACCGGCTTTGGACATACCGCCCGAAAAGATGCCTGGTGGGCCCGCCCGTTGTTGATTTTCATCTTGCTTTCTTCTTTTATAATATATGCCACCTGGGCTGCTTTCCAGGGGGAATATTATGCGATAGGCCCATACCTCTCTCCTTTCTATTCACCCGAAATTTTTGGTGATTCACCCCATAGCTGGTTCGGGCCTAAGCCGACCTGGTGGCCGATGATCTTGCCTTTTTCTCCAGCCCTCCTGATACTCTGGGCACCGGGGGGCATGCGCTTCACCTGCTATTACTACAGAGGCGCATACTACAAGTCATTTTGGGCTGACCCTCCTGCCTGCGCTGTGGCCGAACCACGCCAGACCTACCGGGGAGAAAATTCATTTCCGCTGATCATGCAAAACATCCATCGTTATTTCATGTACCTGGCTGTATTGTTTGTTTTTGTGCTTATCCATGACGCCTGGAAGTCGCTATGGTTTGTCGACCCATCGACCGGCGTTGAGCACTTCGGCATGGGTGTGGGCTCGCTGGTGTTGACGCTCAATGCCACCTTGTTGGGCGGGTACACTTTTGGTTGTCATTCTTTCCGTCACATGGTCGGAGGCTTCAAAGACCAACTCTCAAAAAGCCCTGTTCAGAGAAAAGCTTATACCTGTGCCAGTTGCCTGAACAAAGACCATATGATCTGGGCATGGTGCAGCTTGCTGGGTGTTGCTTTCGCGGATATCTATGTTCGGTTGGTGTCAATGGGTATCTGGACCGACTATAGAATATTCTGATGGAAAAATTCGAAACATATCATCACGATGTATTGGTTATTGGCTCAGGCGGTGCCGGTCTGCGGGCTGCCATTGAAGCATCTTCAGCAGGAGTAAAGGTCGCGGTGGTATGCAGGTCCTTGCTGGGAAAGGCTCATACTGTTATGGCCGAAGGAGGCGTCGCGGCGGCACTCGCCAACGTGGACGATCGTGATAACTGGAAGGTTCATTTTTCTGACACCATGCGCGGCGGCCAGTATTTGAACAATTGGCGCATGGCTGAATTGCATGCAAAAGAAGCTCCTGACCGTGTGAAAGAACTGGAAGCATGGGGGGCAGTGTTCGACCGGACCGAGGATGGAAAAATTTTGCAACGAAACTTCGGCGGACATAAATATCCACGACTTGCCCACGTCGGCGACCGCACCGGACTTGAAATGATCCGAACCCTTCAAGATCATGGTATCCACCAAGGGATCGATATTTATCAGGAGTACACCATTGTTAGTTTGTTAAAACAAGGAGATGCTGTCGTTGGCGCCTTCGGATACGATCGGGAGAAAGGTCTCTTCAAAGTGTTCCATGCCAAAGCCGTCATCATTGCGACCGGCGGCATGGGGAGGATCTATAAGATATCAAGCAACAGTTGGGATTGCACAGGAGGCGGAATTTCGTTGGCTTACCATGCGGGAGCCGAGCTCATCGATATGGAATTCGTGCAGTTCCATCCTACCGGCATGGTGTGGCCGCCCAGTGTCCGTGGATTATTGATCACCGAAGGAGTGCGTGGCGAAGGTGGGGTACTGAGAAACAACAAGGGAAGGAGATTCATGTTTGATGATATCCCTGAGAATTACAAAGGTCAGACATCCATGGATGAAGAAGAAGGCTGGCGTTATACACAGGGAGATAAGAATGCCAAGCGACCGCCTGAATTACTTACGCGCGACCACGTGGCCCGGTGCATCCGTCGTGAAATAAAAGAAGGCCGGGGATCTCCCCATGGAGGTGTTTTCCTGGACATCGCATGGATCAAGGAGAAACTGCCAAATGCAGCAGAGCATATTAAAAGAAAATTACCCAGCATGTATCACCAGTTTAAGGAGCTGGCGGGAGTTGACATTACCAAGGAGCCGATGGAAGTTGGCCCCACCACCCACTACATCATGGGAGGTGTGCGGGTGGATGCCGATACCCAGATGACGACAACCCCGGGTTTGTTTGCTGCCGGCGAATGTGCCGCAGGTCTTCACGGTGCCAATCGCCTCGGCGGCAACTCACTGTCCGACTTGCTGGTTTTCGGGAAGCGCGCCGGTGAGTTTGCTGCGAAATATGCCAAAGAAAATAGGGCCGGCGCAATCAATGAAAGGGAGCTTGAAGAAATTGCGGGTTGGTCCCTGGCGCCATTCGAGCGGGATGCAAAAAATGAAGGGGAGAATCCTTTTCAAATTCAGTCTGATCTTCAGGACATGATGCAAGAACTGGTGGGCATCGTGAGAACTGAAACTGAGTTGACAGACGCCCTGGCCAAAATTAATGCATTGAAAGGACGTGCTGATCGTGCCGGCGCAGGAGGCAACCGAGGCTACAATCCCGGATGGCATACCTCCATCGAACTCAAGCACATGCTTACCGTAGCTGAAGCCATTGCCATCGCTGCGCGCGAACGCAAGGAGAGCCGCGGCGGCCACTTTCGCGAAGACTTTCCCGACAAAGCAGACGACTTCGGAAAAATTAACATCAGTCTAAAGAAATCCCCGAACGGCAGCATGGAAGTGAAGCACATACCCAAAGGAGCAATGCGGGATGATTTGAAAAAGATTATTGAAGAAATGAAATAATCAATTAGGAATTAAGAATGAATACACCGAACCAGACATTGAGATACCGCCCATTAAACTCAAGATAACGTCAACACGTAAACACATCAACACGTAAACACGTCAAACAATGACCACCACTTTCAAAATATGGCGCTCTGATACTACCGGTGGTCAGTTCCGGGAATATACCACCGACATCACCGAAGGCATGGTTGTACTTGATGCGGTGCATCAAATTCAGGCTGAGAGTGCGAATGATTTGGCCGTGCGTTGGAATTGCAAGGCGGGGAAGTGTGGGTCGTGCTCGGCAGAAATAAACGGCCACCCGAAACTGATGTGCATGACACGCATGGCAGATCTGCCCGCGGGCAAACCCATTACCCTTCAGCCGATGAAAGCGTTTCCCGTGATCCGCGATTTGGTGACGGATGTCTCTGTGAATTATCGCACCAAACTGAAGATCAAAAAATTCAAGTCACGAAAACCCGATGCGGCCGATGGAACGTGGCGCATGGCACAAAGTGATATTGACCGTGTTCAGGAGTTCAGGAAATGCATTGAATGTTTCTTGTGCCAGGATGTATGTCATGTATTGCGCGAACATCATCTGCATGAGGAATTCGCTGGTCCACGCCACATGGTCTACGCCGCTGCGCTGGAAATGCACCCCCTCGATATAGAAGACAGAACTGCAGACTTAAAAGATACCGCCGGCATTGGTTTTTGCAACATCACCAAGTGCTGCACGACGGTATGTCCCGAAAAAATCACCATCACCGACAATGCCATTATCCCGCTGAAAGAGCGCGTGGCCGACAGATTCTACGATCCGCTCATGAAGCTTTTTCGGTTATTCAAGTGATGACCAACTCCCCATCCATGTAATTTGATTCGAATGGGCATTTCTGTGCCCGGAAACCCCATTTTCTTGTGTGGTTTTACTTGCTTTGTGTGGCACCACCTGTTAATTTTAGAATGCATCATTAGCTATTATCAACATGCCCGTAACTTCCTCTTCATCCGATCAAAAACAAGCGTTCAAATTAAAGCCGCTCTCCAAAGATGGCGTAGAAGCCGCCCTTGCAAAGGCTGAACATTATCGTTTGCTCAACCAGCCCAAATTGGCGGAAAGCATTTGCCTGGATATTTTAGAGGTAGATAAAGAAAACCAAAAAGCATCCATTGTATTGTTGTTGGCGCTCACCGATCAATTCGGTCAATCCACGATGACGGTCGCCAAAGAGGCGCAGGATATAGCCTTCGGTTTGAAAGATGAATACTCCCGAGTGTATTACATGGGCATTATCCACGAGCGCCAGGGCAACGTTGCGCTGAACTCTGCCGTACATGGTTCCGATTTTGATGCCTACGAATGGTACCTGGAGGCCATGGACTACTACGAAAAAGCAGACGCCCTTCACGCTTCAGGCAACAACGATCCAAAACTCCGCTGGAACACCTGCGCCCGCACCATCATGCAGTACAATTTGCAGGAGAGGCCATCGGATGCGCCTTATCCGATTTTGGAGTAGACATGCAACGCTGAACTTAAGGAGTTAGCGCGTTTGCAGCGTGTTCCTGGCGCCTACTAAGTCGGCCAACAGCAATCTCAAAATTATTTGGTCAACGGTCAACCTATTTCAGGACAAGACATGAATGTAAAATGTAAAACGCTCAATGTAAAATGTAAAAGGGGCTGTGTGAATATATCAAGTTCGGGAGTGCTACCTTTGCGTCTCCATGCCCCTATTCATCGCCTCGCTCAATTCAGGAAGTAATGGCAACTGCTATTATGTCGCAAACGACCATGAGGCGGTCTTGATTGATGGTGGGATTTCCTGCCGGGAGACAGAACAACGGATGAAGCGGCTGGAGCTGCCGATGAAGAAGGTGAAAGCCATTTTTGTCTCACACGAACATGCCGATCACATCGATGGCGTCTCGAGGCTCTCAAGAAAGCACCAACTCCCGGTGTACATAACAACCCCCACGCTGCTGGGTAGCCGGCTAAGCCTGAAGGATAACCTCGTAAGACCCTTTCGGGCTTATGAACCAATAACATTGGGTGGTCTCTCCATTATTGCCTTCCCAAAATTTCATGATGCCGCTGATCCGCATAGTTTTATCGTGTCATGTGATTCTGTGAACGTGGGAATCTTTACGGACATTGGGAGGGTCTGCAATCACCTGATTAAACATTTTGAACAATGCCACGCAGCCTTTCTGGAGTCTAACTACGATGAGGAAATGCTGGAGAACGGCAGCTATACCCTGGCATTGAAGAACCGAATACGAGGCGGTCACGGGCACCTATCGAACAAGGAGGCTTTGGAACTGTTCATCAATCACAAAGCGCCGTTCCTCAGTCACTTGTTCCTGTCGCACCTCTCAGAAAATAACAACACGCCAATAATTGTAGAGAAGTTGTTTTCAGGAGTTGCCGGAAATACAAAAATTATCATTGCCTCACGATACGAGGAGACTGGTGTTCATACCATTCACGCCATAGGTGGCACAATGGGTGTCCGTCCAATTCATGAAAAGAGACATCCGGCACCTCAGCTTTCACTGTTTCAGTAACTTAGACAAGAAATGCATCCCGATAGCTATCGGGACCGCAGATCCCACGGATTCTAATACAAATTCTTCGTAAAACGTGCTGGCTAACATTGACCATTGTCTTTTAATATTGGGATGTGGATTTTCTACCGGCAAGGTCGCAAAGAGAAGACGCGGAGCACGCAGAGTTCAATTTTAAATTCTTTGCGTCCTTTGCGCAATTACCTTTGTGCACTTTGCGGTTAAGTGCATTTTTTGCCCAAATTCAGTATTGAAATCCTTGTTAGATGGAATTCCCGCAGACGAATACTGAGCCCTATCTGCGAAAATCTCCGGGATCTGCTGGAAACACCTTGCAGCATTCTTACATCACCAAATCACTCCATCCCCAAATCACCAAATAATCTCACTCCATCGTCCCCTCATAAATAGCATTGAATATCAACTTATACGTTGCCCGTGGTTGTCCCCTGAACTGTGGACGGAATGCGAATAAGACAATGCTACCCTTCCCATAGTTTGCTTTGATCACCGCGGCCTTTCCTCCGATGTATTTTTTATCTCCGAGGCCCAGCCACTCATCAGCAAGTTGTCTTTTGCATACGTCGCCACAATTTCAATCGGGGCCTCCGGTGCTTTGGGTACGCCAGGTTCCATGCCTTCCTCTCCCTTGTTTTCTTTGATGACCCTGCTGAAAGAACGGCTGTTATTAAACGATGCCGCCACTTCCGGTTGGAAGTACCGGGTTCTAACTTTTGGAGACATCATGGGATATGGATTTATGGGGCTAAGTGAACATTTCCCGGAACGAAAAATGTGGATAGTTACATCAATGACCTAATCCGGTTACGGGTGGAGCAACATGAAAAGACTCCATGCTTTGAAGTGCAGCATGCCTTGCCCCCCGGCCTTCGTTGCATTTACTATTTATTTAGGACCAGATCGCGGGATTTTACTTACTTTAAGACACCGTTAGCTATAAACCTATGAATCACTCTTCCACTGCCTTCCGCAATTCCATTGTCGCCGCCCTCGGTGGCTTTCTTTTTGGGTTTGACACCGCTGTAATCTCCGGCGTTGAGAAATCCATCCAGGCATTGTGGTCACTCAGCGATTTTGCCCATGGCTTTACTGTCGCCTCCGCACTGATTGGTACCGTGATTGGCTCTCTGATAGCCGGTGCCCCGGCCGATAAATACGGTCGCAAGAAAGTTTTGCAGGCTATTGGTCTTCTGTACGTTGTGACTTCACTGGTCACTGCCCTTACACCTTCGTGGATGCCCTTTGTGATCTTCCGTTTCCTGGGGGGAATTGGGGTAGGTGCAAGTTCCGTCGTTGGTCCAATGTATATCTCGGAGATCTCTCCCGCTCATTCGCGAGGTCGCTTAGTGGCACTTTTTCAATTTAATGTAGTGAGCGGTATTCTCCTGGCATTCATATCCAACTATTTGCTAAATGGTATCAGCGAAGAGTCCTGGCGATGGATGTTGGGTGTTCAGGCAATCCCCTCCCTTCTGTTTTTCGGACTTGTATTTTTGGTTCCTGAAAGTCCACGTTGGCTGATGAAACAAAAGCGGGAAGCGGAGACGAAGGTGGTGCTGGAGGAGATTGGTGAGAAAAATATCGTTGCCGAGATGGATGAGATTCGCGCCTCCCTTCAAGGCGAAGGCCAGAAGAAAGAAAATCTTTTTTCGGGCAAGTACAACAAGCCCATCTTTTATGCCACAGCGCTCGCGGTCTTCAACCAGTTCTCCGGAATAAACGCCATCATGTATTATGCTCCCCGGATATTTGAGATGACGGGGCTAGCGAAAGACACGGCATTGCTTCAGGCAATATCCATTGGGGCTACGAACCTGGTCTTTACCATGCTGGCCATTTCACTGATCGATAAGTTTGGGAGAAGGACCCTGCTGATCATCGGCTCTTTTGGAATGGTGCTCTTTCTTGGGTTGGTGGCGTATGCCTTCTACACGGGCAATTTCGGCGGGTACATGGTGATGCTGTACCTGGTGGGCTTCATCGCTTTCTTTGCCTTTTCGCAAGGCGCCGTCATTTGGGTTTTTATTTCAGAGATATTTCCCAACAAGGTGCGTTCCCAAGGCCAAACCCTGGGGAGTTTCACCCACTGGATCATGGCCGCCATCATTTCCTGGACTTTCCCCATCTTCGCAGAGTCCTCTGCCATGGGGGGAGCTTATGCCTTTACTTTGTTCAGCGCCATGATGCTGCTGCATTTGTTCTTCGCTTGGAAGGTGCTTCCTGAAACCAAAGGACAATCGCTGGAGGGGATACAACGATCCTTGGGAATCCATTGAGGAAAATTAAGAATTACGAATTACGACTCT
>JAYVEZ010000097.1:0-5459 GCA_043773645.1 Cytophagales bacterium | reverse complement strand
GCCGGCGGGGGCTTCAAGCAAGTGCTGATCGACAGTGGCGTGGCCAAAGAGGTCGCCAACTATGCATCCACACTTTCATTATCCCCCCTGGTCCTGGGCTGGATGATCGCCGCATTGGTACGGGTATCGGTAGGATCAGCAACCGTCGCAGGGCTTACAGCCGCTGGCATTGTCTCGACCCTGGCGCAAGGACCCGGTGTTCACCCGGAGCTGATGGTGTTGAGTGTGGGGGCAGGAAGTCTGATGTTTTCACACGTGAATGACACGGGGTTTTGGATGTTTAAGGAATATTTTAACCTTTCACTGAAACAGACTTTCCTTTCATGGACTGCAATGGAAACGATTATTTCATTGCTTGGATTGGCGGGCGTGTTAATTTTGAATCGTTTCTTGTCGGTTTGATGGTTTCAAACCCTATTTTTGAATTATTCCTGTCAGGTTCAGCCTCACACCAAAAACTATTGCCATGCAAATCGGATTAATCGGTCTTGGAAAAATGGGATACAATCTGGCCATTAACATGAAGCAGAAGGGTCACACCGTGGTGGCTTTTGATGCCAACAAGGCTGCAATGGAAAGGATACAAAAAGAAGGTATCAAGACGGTGGCCTCCCTGGGGGAATTGCCGCCAGCACTCTCCGGGCGCCGTGTAATCTGGATGATGGTGCCTGCCGGCCAGGTGGTGGAAGTGGTGCTCAACAACCTGAAGAATTATCTCAATGCGGACGATATCATTATCGATGGCGGCAATTCGTTTTATAAAGACTCAATCAACCGGGCGAAGGAGTTGGAAAAGAAAGGTGTCCACCTATTGGATTGTGGCACCAGCGGTGGTGTTGACGGTGCCCGGAACGGCGTATGTACCATGATCGGAGGTTGGAAAGATGCATTCGATTTCTGCGAGCCCATATTTAAGTCCATTTCTGTCGATCAGGGCTATCTCTATACAGGTAAAAGTGGCAGCGGCCATTTTATCAAGATGATTCACAATGGCATCGAGTATGGGATGATGCAGTCGATCGCTGAAGGATTTGAACTCATCAACAAACACAACTCCAACCTGGACCTGGCAGCCATTGCCAAGGTTTGGAATCACGGCTCAGTGGTGAGAAGCTGGCTGTTGGAACTCACACAGAAGGCCATGGAAAAAGACAAGAACCTGGAATCCATCAAAGGCGTCATGCATTCCTCGGGTGAAGGCAAATGGACGGTGGAGACGGCCTTGGAGATGGGTGTCGCTGCACCGGTGATCACCATGTCACTATTGATGCGCTACCGCTCGCAGCAAGAAGATACTTTTTCAGGAAAGGTAGTCGCGGCCCTGAGAAATGAGTTTGGGGGACATGAGGTGGAGAAGAAGTGAGTTGAGAATCGAGAATCGAGAATTGCGAATGATGAGAAGGAATTTGAAAATTTGAAGATGAACTAATTTGAAAATTAGTTTATGCCTACAGCTACCATTTCGCATCTAACACCTGACATCTTCTAGAACGTGACGTTTACGGTTTTCTCTTCGCCGTTGCGCATCAGTTTCACAGGAACGGTTTGTCCTTTTTCAAATTTGCCAAGGGCTTCCATGTAGGCCTGGATATCTTTGATCTTGTGATCGCCAATCTGGATGATCAGGTCACCGGTGAGAATGCCGGCCTTGGAGGCGGGTTTGCCATCGCTCACGCCATCCACCTTTAATCCGGCTTCATTTGAACTGTAGCTGGGCATGACACCCATCGTAACTTTAAATGATCTCGATCCACCCATCGATTTATTTTTTGTAGTGAGAAAAGCAAGTTTCGGTTCTTGTTCTACAGACGCAATTACCTGGATGATAAGACGCAGCACTTTTACTTCTCCGTCATAATTGATTTTGTCCCAATCATCCGAAGGTTTATGGTAGTCGCTATGTGACCCGGTGAAGAAATGCAGCACCGGCACGTTCTTCAAATAAAAGGAAGTATGATCGGACGGCCCCATACCGGCAGAGTCAGTTTTGATCGGGGTATCCACGGAGCTAAGTTTTTTTAAAGTGGTCTCCCACCGTGCGCTCGTGCCGGAGCCACTCACCGTGATGCCGTTTTTGGGATCCAACCTTCCAATCATGTCCATGTTGATCATGTAGTTGGCTTTCGCAAAGTCAATGGTCGGATGTTCAGTGTAATATTTTGAGCCATACAACCCCAGCTCCTCACCAGAAAAACAGATGAACAGGAAGTTGTTTTTCTCTTTGATTTTGTTGTTTTGAAAATAGCGTGCAAGCTCAATCACACCCGCCGTTCCGGAGGCATTGTCATCAGCACCGTTGTGAATTTTTCCTTGTGGATTGGCATCGAGGGAGCCGCTCTCCATGCCAAGGCCCAGGTGATCAAAATGAGCTCCGATGATGATGGTGTTGTCTGCCTTATTATCCAGAAAACCCACAACATTATAGGCTGTGCCTTCCGAACCAGTGGCATGGACGCCGGATTTAAAAGAAAATTTCTGCGTGAATTGTTTGCCATCCCCTTTGGGTTCCAGGCCGATTTGTTTGAATTGATTTTGAATATAAGTGAGGGCGAGTTTTTCTCCCGCCGTGCCTGTTCCCCGGCCTTCCAGGGAGTCACTTGAAAGCACCCGGATGTGTTGTTGAATCTTTTTCACATCGATTTCCTGTGCAGAACAGCATAAGGTTATCACGCTGAGGATGGGGAACAAAACGAGTGTGCGTGCTTTCATGGTAGCCGTAGTAATAATGGAGGTGCAAAGTAGTATTGATTTCGAACAGAACGCGGCAGGGCTGTGGTTTTTTTGCTCTTCGGTTGAGAATATCTTAATTTTGATTAAACCCCAATCACTTATGACAGGTCCCAAACTGGTTCTCTTAACCGATTTTTCACACTTGTCAAAAGTGGCCATGCGGTTTGCGCTGAAAATGGCCGGTCCGTTAGGTGCTGAATTTACGATCCTGAACATCATTCGCATTGAAGGTGTGCCCAAGGCCAATTTGAAACTCAAACAAATTGAAAAGTCACTGACAAAAATTGCGGAAGAGGAAGGGGAGGCCCTGGTGAAAGAATTGAAGAATGAGATCAAGGGAAATTACTCCCTTCAATTCAAGGCCATCCGTTCACATACGGTGGCGGAAATGGTGAAGCGTTTTGTCGAAAAAAACCCCACACACATGGTGGTGATGGGTTCCCGTGGAGCTTCTGCCTTGAAAAAAGCCAGGATGGGCGGCACCGCGGTATCGGTGATCGATGACAGCAACGTCCCCGTGCTGGCCATTCCGGAATTTGCCCACTATAAAAATCTGGAACACATCGTCTACGCATCCGATTTGAACCACGTACAAAAGGAACTGGATACCATTGTGGAGTTTGCAAAAATCTATGGATCCCACGTTCACATGATCCACGTGGTGCCAGCCATTGATAAGAAAGTCGAGGCTTCCAGGAATGCCGTGGAGGAGATTATCAGAAAGACCAATTACGAGAAGCTTGATTTCAAAGTAATTATAGATGATGAAATTCCAACCGCCATCGATAAGTACATCAAACAAACCAAGGCTGACCTTCTCACGACTTTTACACACCACCTGAGTTTGCACGAGAAGTTGTTTGCCAGGAGTGTCACCCGTACATTGGCCTACCTGGGCACCATCCCCTTGCTTGCTATTAAGCGGAAGTAATCCTTAACATTCGCGTAATAATGGCGGGATACCTTTGCGGTCTGGCAAATGGATTGCGCCTTGAAACACACCCCTCTATTCATATTATTCTTGAGCATTGTTACTTCGTGTGTAAATGACACGATTCAGGTATCTCTTATCTGCAGTACCAGCGCCCCTGTGAGCTGGTCGAAGGATGTGCAGCCATTGATGACAGCAAAGTGTGCTACACCGGCTTGCCATGCCTCCAACAGTTCCAGCCAGCTACGGCTGGGCACCTTTGAACAAGTGCATGCAAGTCAGGTTGCAGTAAGGTCACAAGTTGCCAATAAGAGCATGCCGCGCGGAGACCACCTTTCATCGAAAGAGCTCTATCTGATTACTTGTTGGGTGGATCAAGGTGCTTTGGACAATTGAACGACTCGATCTAAGAGGTGAGCGGTTTATTACTCCGCGTCCAATACCAATAGAAAGGCACGCCGGTGAGCATCAACCCCAGCCCAAGCAGGGCCTCGCGTGGCTTTCCCATTAAAGTGATGATCACCAGCGCCAGGCAGAATATAATAAAGAGTGCGGGCACAACAGGATATCCCCACGCTTTATAGGGACGTGGTGCCTCAGGCATTTTATGCCGAAGGATGAATACACCCAAGGCCGTGGCGCCGTAAAATATAAAAGAAGCAAACACAAGCATGTCCGTGAGCTGATCAAAACTTCCGGACAGCACGAGCATACTCGCCCACACCGCCTGGATGACGAAGGCATTGGAGGGCGTATTGTATCGGGGATGAATAAAAGCAGCAGAACGAAAGAACAACCCTTCACGTGCCATCGCGTAATACAAACGCGGTGGCATCAATGCCGTTGTGTTGGTAGCGCCGAAGGTGGTGAGAAGAATCAGCAACGAGATAAACAATGCCCCCGGGCTTCCCAGGAAATGTTTGACAACCTCCACAGCCGCGATGGTATTTTGTGTTTTGCTCACGGCCACGATCTCATCGATCGGCAGCACGAAGAGATACGTGAAATTGATGCTGGTGTAAACCACAATTACAAACAGCACCCCAAAGACCAGGGCGAGGGGAAGGTTGCGGTTTGGATTTTTTATTTCACCGCCGATGTAGCCTGTCGAACTCCAGCCTTCAAACGCCCAGAAGGCCGCGAGCATCGCCGCAAAGATGCTCTTGATCAATCCGCCGTCATACCAGGGGCGCCCGACAAAGTCCGTCGCAGGCATTTGAAAATTATGAAAACTTCCTCCGCCGATGGTGAGTCCAAGGACAATGATCAAAGCAATGTTGGCCGTGACCAGGATTAGAATTCCACGGCTGAGGCCTTCACCTCCTTTGAGCCCCCGATAGTTAACATAACTCAGTGAAGCAATGAGCGAAATGGTAAGGGCCTTCACGCCCAAATTATTGAAAGGCGTAAAAATTCCGAAGAAGGAGATATCAGCGATGGCTGGCGGGAGTTGAGGGAGCGGCACCAGGGAGTTGAAAGATTGCGCAAAGACGTAGGCGATGGATGCCAGCGAAGCAGACCTGATGACGGCGAAAGAGGTCCAGCCATAGAGGAAGGCAAAAAACCGGTTGTAAATCTTACGATAATAAACATATTCACCACCGGAGTCGGCAAGCATGCTGGCGATTTCAGCGTTGCTCAACGCTCCACACAAAGTAATGAGTCCGGCCAACGCCCAACAGAGAAGCACCAATCCCGGGGATAAAAGTTCTGCGGCCATGGGCGCCACTTTTTTATATATTCCTGAGCCAATGACTGAGCTTACAGTGAGGATGAATGCAGAGAAGAGTCCGAGTGA
>JAYVEZ010000096.1:0-3181 GCA_043773645.1 Cytophagales bacterium | reverse complement strand
ATGGGTCGGATGTCCAGGGTGTTCCTGTCCACGATCATGTATTCCAGCTCCACACCGTAGGCCTGGAAGATGTGGTAGCGTGAAGGCTGGGTCATTTGGCTGATTTAATTTTTGCGAGGATGGCCTCCATGATGATGTCGTAGAGTTTGTCTTTCAAGATCTTATCTTCCGTACCTGCATCGATGTTTGGGTTGTCATTGACTTCAATGATAATAAATTTTCCATCCACTTCCTTCATGTCTACCCCATACAAACCTTTGCCGATGAGCGAAGTGGCCTTGAGTGCAACTTTCAGCAGACCGGCGGGTGCCTGGTCGACCGGAATGCTTTCGACTTCTCCATCGCGCGAGTCTTGTTTTTTGGCGTTCCAGTTTACGATTTGCCAGTGTTTGCTGGCCATAAAATACTTGCATACGTAGATTACCTGGCTGTCAATAATGCCCACGCGCCAATCGAAGGGGGTGGGCATAAACTCCTGGGCGATGATGAGGTCTGATTTTTCAAACATGCTCTCCCGCACCTGCTTGTATTCTGCCAGGTTATTGATCTTCACCACGCCCTTTGAAAAGGCGCCATCGGGTTGCTTGAGGATAAAGGGGAAGTTCATCTTTTCCGGTACGGCATTGCAATTTTCCTCAGTGATCACATACGACTTGGGCGTAAGGATCTTGTTGGCGTTGAGCAATTCGTGCAGGTACACTTTGTTTGTGCACTTCAGGATCGACTCTGGGTCGTCAATCACTGCGAGCCCCAGGGATTCGGCCTTCTTGGCAAAGCGAAACGTGTGGTGGTTCACGTTGGTGGTTTCCCGGATAAACAGCGCATCATACTGAATGAGCTTGTCAATATCATTCTTGGTGATGAATTCCGTATTAAACCCTGCTTCCAATGAGGCTTTGTAGAATCTCTTCAACGCCCGATCGTCGGAGGGAGGGTTCGGGTCATCAGGGTTTACAAGGATGGCCAGGTCATATTTCTTTTTGTCAGGCCGGTAGTCGCGTTTGCGCAACAGATATTTTTCCAGCGCACTTTCCAGGATGGGCTGGTCGTCTTCCGGCATTTCATTTAAACTGATGGGCCTGATACTTTGCAGGATCCATTTGTTCTTCTTGGAAAAACTGGCGCGCACGAGGGGCGCCTGGACAAGTTGAAAAAGTTGTAAAGCCAGTTTGTTCAGGTGCTCCGATTGTGCGGTCCCAAAATAGATGTTGAATTCTACGCGGTCGTACGGTTCGTGCTTGAAGGTATTTTGAATGAGTGCATCAAAGTCCTGTGAGTCATCGCGCAGGATTGAAGGAAACCGAAGGTCCTGGATGGTAGAGACTTCAGGCAAAACCTTGTGTCCGCGGGCTTCGGCAAGCAAAGAGACATAATATCCTTCGCTTTGGTATTGATAGGATTTGCAAAGGTTGAGAATTTTTAGATTCCTGGTCGATTGATAAATTTCATCGGTAATGTACCGGGCAGGTGTGATCACCTCCACGTCTTCCAGGCGCAGGTTCCAGCTTTTTGGTTTTTCGACGATGATTAACTTAGGCATCGCAAAGAAAATTTGCCAAATGATTGTCCAATCTATTTGGGTTCAATAATGAGGAGATTGGCATCATACGTTACAATGCCGAGCATGATGCTGTTAATAAGCCGATCGAAAGTCACACTGTAATATTGACTCTTCAGCGGATTGGGATTCATGGGGTCGGCCAGGTATACTTCGCTGGAGACCGCGTTGAATCCGTTGATAATGGCAAAATGCCCTACTGGTTCACCCCGGATGCTGTCGTATTTGTTGTTCACAGATATTTCACGCGGGGTCGCGTAAAGATAGGTGGCGCTTAAACCTGTCAGGATCGGAATTGATTTTCTAAGGTATCCCTTGATGAGGTTATCGTCCAGTTCATTGTAAAGCATCTTTCCGCCTGCCTCCAGAAATTTAATGTATGCCTGACTGGCCACCACAAGCCTTCTGCGCTTTGACTTGTAGGTCATTTGTTTTTTGAGATTCTCGATCATCTTGTCCGATGAAAGTTTGAACCAGGTGGGATCAAATACATTGAGGTTGTAGGTATAGATGGAGGCCTGGTATCCCCGGCGCAAGGCATGGTTGCCCATCATCACGGCCAGCGTGCCACCGTTTTTCAGTTGCTTCACTTCGCGGATCACCTGCTTGAGGCTGATGGCATCGTTGTAATATTGGTAAAGGGCATGAAGACAGGTGGGTCCACAGGTTACTTCATCGGGTTGAGCTTCAATGTCAA
The DNA here is from genome assembly GCA_043773645.1 of Cytophagales bacterium. Lineage (GTDB taxonomy): Bacteria > Bacteroidota > Bacteroidia > Cytophagales > Cyclobacteriaceae > ELB16-189. The sequence goes on along the minus strand of JAYVEZ010000096.1, from coordinate 926 downwards.
AATTGAGAAAGAGTGCCTGGCGTTTCTGCATGATCAGAGCAATTTCGAAATAAATAGATCAAAAACCTCTACCAGAATCAATATGATGATGATCCATTCCAGGGAGTTGCTTTCGCGCTGGTTGGAGATTTCACGAAAAACACTGAGGTTGTCTTCGATGATTCGCAAAGTATATTCGATTTCACTGAACCGAACCCTCAAATCGAAATGCTTGAGCAAGCCTTTGTGCAGAGCATCGAGGTATTGATTTTCCCACACTTGTTCCGGGGCGTCGAAGATGTAGATGTTGTCCGCTATGTCGTTTTGGGTATTGAGCGCGCGGCCGATAAACTTCAGCATATTTCTTCGGCTGATGCTGAGTTTGCCCGTCAGTTCGAGGTGCTTGGTGAAGCCACGGATTTCGGTCAACAAGTGTTCTGATACTTCGTGATAATGATCGAGGGCAACCGACTGTGCAAGGTTGAACATGGCAATGCGTATGACCTGACCATCGATGTGGTCCACAATCAATTGATCGAATTCAAACTGCAACCCTGCATCGGGGATGACGTGAATGGAATGGTCATCACGAAGCCAGGGTTCAGGGTTTTTGAGATAGGGTTGAATGGCGTTGATGGCCTGGTGTATCTCCTCTTCTGTATAACCGGAAAAAACAATGACCCCATAATTAAAGAAGTATTGATACTTTTCTTGTCCAAGGCCATAAAACAGCTCTGAGGAAGTATCCGCCAGCGGCTTCAGTTCCTGGCTGCTCTTGAGCCCCTTCAGGTCAAGCTGGTTTGCCACACGGATGGCGGAAAGTTTAACGATTTTTTCCATGGAGTGCGTATCAAAGATAATCGTAATATCATCGGATATGAACTGGTGTTTTTACCGAAAAGACTAATATTGCAGTATATCATATCACCCATGAAAAAGAGGATTAT
>JAYVEZ010000095.1:0-2185 GCA_043773645.1 Cytophagales bacterium | reverse complement strand
GAATACAACGGATACAAGGCCTATTGGAACGATGGCGCTCAGCTTGTGCCCCCTCACGACAAGAATGTAATCGAGGAGGTCGACGCCATCACCAGCTTTGACCAGATAAAATTCGCACCTGACAAATCAAAAATCAAGCCGATCGGACCGGAGATTGAAGATTCTTACTACAAGGAAGTTGAAAAACTGATACCGCGGCAGGAAAGCATCCGTAAACAAAAAAATATTGCAATAGTCTATTCGAGTCTTCATGGAGCCGGAATCACCATGGTGCCGGTGTGTCTGAAGAAGCTGGGCTTCGAAAACGTAACGATCATTGAAGAACAAAAAGTGCCAGACGGAAATTTTCCGACAATCTCCTCTCCGAATCCGGAAGAGCGGTCAGCGATGGATATGGCATTGAAAAAAGCAAAGGAGATACAGGCCGACCTCGTGATGGCAACTGATCCCGATACCGACCGGGTTGGTGTTGGAATTAAGAATCCGGAGGGAGAATTCATTCTTCTCAATGGAAACCAGGCGCTTAGCTTGATGATGTGGTTTATTCTTAAGAATTTAAAAAGTAAGGAAAACTCCTACATCGTCAAGACGATCGTTACGACTGACCTTATTGATAAAATGGCGGAGCACTTTGGAATCGAGTGCGTCAATACATTGACCGGCTTCAAATATATTGCCGAGTTGATTCGGAAGAACGAGGGTAAAAAGAAATTCATTGCCGCTGGCGAAGAGAGTTACGGCTACATGGTTGGTGATTTTGTACGGGATAAGGATGCCGTTTCAGCGTGCGCCTTTTTTGCCGCAATGGCTGCCGCTGCAAAAGATGAAGGACAAAGCCTCTACACATGGATGGTCGAAATGTACTGCGAGTTCGGACTCTACAAAGAAGGTCTTGTCAACCTGGTGCGAGCAGGCGCCGAAGGCGAGCAACAGATCAAGTACATGATGGAACAGTTTCGCAGCAATCCACCCCGTGTAATAGCCGGACAAAAAGTGATCCGGGTTTTTGACTATCAAACGAGTGAAGAAACAAGTCTCCTAAACGGTCAGGTTACGCCCATTCATCTTCCCAAATCGGACGTGCTTCAATTTTGTACGTGGGAAGGTGGAAAAATATCCGTGCGTCCTTCTGGCACGGAGCCAAAAATCAAGTTTTATATCAGTGTGAGTTTGCGTTTGTCTGATCCAAAAAACTTCGTGCTGGCTACCCGTAACCTCGATGAAAAAATCAAAGCGATCGAAAAAGATATTATCCGATGAAAAACCTGTTTGTTGATTCGTTACAAAATGTGCTGCTCAGAGATTTGAATAAGCTTGAAAGTGAGCTTTTGCTTTATTCGGAGGAAGCGTCTCTGTGGAAAGTTGACAAAACAATTAAAAATCCGGCTGGCAATTTGTGTCTGCACCTTTGCGGAAATTTGCATCATTACTTTGGTGGCGTGTTGGGGAAATCTGGCTACGTGCGAAATCGGGACAATGAATTCGCTGCGAAAAATGTATCCCGCGAAAATCTGATAAAGGAAATCGCTTCGGCTAAAAAAGCAGTGAGCGACACGCTACCCACCTTAACCGAACAGCAACTGCAAGCCAATTATCCTGAAGATGTTCTCGGTAAGCCCACGACAACTTTATTCTTCCTTGTTCATTTATCAGCTCATCTAAGTTACCATCTGGGACAGGTGAATTACCACCGGAGGCTGGTTGGTTGAATGCATTGGCACGCAAAGGCCGCAAAGAGAAGCGCTAAGTGCGCGAAGGTTTAGCAGGAATAAAAACTTTGCGGTCTTTGCGCGTTTAATTTAGCGGCCTATGCGTGAAATGCGTTCTATCTTACCTACAGAAAACAGCTTCTTCTGTTATCTTTGCAGCGATGAAAAAAGTGGCCTTCTACACTCTTGGATGCAAACTGAATTATTCAGAGACCTCTACGATTTCCAGAAAATTTGAAGAGAAAGGCTATCGCAAAGTCGATTTTACTGACTCCCCGGACATATTCATCATTAACACATGTTCCGTTACCGAAAACGCAGATAAGAAGTGTCATAAGATCGTCCGTGAAGCGAGGTCCATATCTCCGGACGCCTATGTTGCCATTATTGGATGTTATGCCCAACTCAAACCAAAAGAGATCTCAGAAATACCCGGGGTAGACGCCGTGCTGGGCGCCTCAGAAAAGTTCAGGCTC
>JAYVEZ010000094.1:0-20402 GCA_043773645.1 Cytophagales bacterium | reverse complement strand
TGGTGATTTTTGTCCCAGGGACCCTCATACATCACCACATCACTAAATCACCAAATAATTAGTTCTTAACAAATTTTGATTTCATCATTTTCCGTCCCTGTGAGACGGTGAGGATGTAGATTCCTGTTGCGTGATCTGCTACATTCACTTCAACAATGCCACCGCCAGTGGCACGTTGCTGGTGGACATTTCTTCCTGTGAGGTCCATGATCCGGAGGTCAACTGCGGATGACTCAAATTCCGACAGGTCAATGAATAATTTTTCTTTTACGGGGTTAGGATAGAGAGTCACCTCTCCTGCCATCACGGGCAAGTCACCGGTGATCGCCATCGTTTGGGGAGCCGACGCATCACTTAGACATCCTTCGATCGTGACGATGACGGTATATATTCCCGCCTTGATGACGGTGTGCGTCTGGTTGGTCGCACCGGCGATGGGTATGCCATTCAGCAACCAGATGTTGCTCACGGCGCTGCTGCTGGTCAGTGTGGGGGAATTGGTTGTGGCATTGGTCACTGTGATGGTTGGCTTGGCTGGCTTGATACAGAAAGTCTGATCCACCGAAATGGCAGCATTGTAGGATGTATTGCCAGGCTGGGTTGCCCTGACGGTCGCGAGACCTGCAATCAGAGGAACTCCGGAAGTACCGCTGATCGAGATGTGATCGGTGGTGATGGCCACATAAGTAATGGGCAATCCTGAACTCGCAGTGCCTCCCAAAGGGAACGAAGGTCCGCCTTCCGTTGGACTTGGCGGAGCATTAAAACTAATGGTCTGATTGCCTTTTCCAACCACAAGGTTTTGACTGACCGGGGCAGCCGCAAAATAGTTGGCATCTCCCACCTGATTGGCAGTGATGCTGACCGTACCGGCAGCGAGGATGGTTATGGTGTTCCCGCTGACGGTTGCAATGCCGGTGTTACCACTCGAGAATATTACAGGCAGGTTTGAACTTGCCGTGGCGGTGATGTTAAACGGAGCATCGCCCATGATCTTCGAAGGCAAGGCACCAAAAGTGATCGTTTGGTTTTGTTTTGTAATAACCGTCAAGGTCTGAGGAACCGAGGTAGCTGCATTGTAGTGATTATCGCCAGCCTGACTCGCAGTAATTACTGAAGTTCCAGCCCCGACGATATGAACTGTATTACCCCCCACAATGGTCGCGACCGATGGACTGCCGCTGACATAGCTGACCGTCAATCCTGACGACGAAGTTGCCGACAAGGGGAAGTCCGGATCCGTCGTTCCTTTGGAGGGAATGGGTGCGAATGTGATTGTCTGGTTTCCCTTATTGACGATTAATGTCTGTGTTACCGGGGGGGCAGCAAAATAGTTTGTGTTTCCCAATTGCGTGGCCGTGATGTTTACTCCTGGCAATGAGACATCATTGACGGTTACGATATTTCCGGATGAAATCGAAGCAATTAATGGGTTGGCGGAAACGTATGTGATCGTGAGCCCTTTATCGGTGGTAGCAGGTAATGCATATGGGGCGATGCCATAGTTAACCGTGGCATTAGTAGGTAGGTTAATCGTCTGAGATGCCTGATTGACTGTCAATAGTTTCTGGGCAGGCAGTGCCGCATAATAATTTCCATCGCCTGCTTGAGTGGCTTTTATGGTTGTGCTTCCTGCCTTTAGGATGGTGACAGTACCATTATTAGTTCCTGAAAGTGAAATCACACTGACATCAGGCCCTAAATCTATAAAAGAGACCGGAAGGCCTGAGTCAGCAATTGCACTTAATGCAAAGGGGACATCACCATAGGTCCGTGTAGGAATCGTTGTGAAGAAAATCGATTGATTTTTCTTGTCAATAAAAAAGGATCGTATCACATCCGGGGCTGCATCATAGGTTCCATTACCAGCTTGTGATGCGGTGATGTTGATTGTACCGGCTTTATGGATGGTTACCTGGATACCGGAAATACTTGCTATCGAAGGGTCGGATGAAACATAAGTAACAGTAAGTCCTGAACTGGCCGAACCTGTCAGATTAAATGCGGGGCCTCCGTAAACTTTTGAAGGCACAGTAAACGTGATGGTCTGCGGGGACTTGCCAATGACCAGTGGCTGCTTTTTATCCTGCGCATAACCATACGTTCCATTGCCCCACTGAGAAGCAGAAATGATGACGGTGCCAGCCTGAAGAATCGTTACAATGCTTCCTGAAATGGTAGCAATGGTAGGATCACTGGAGGTGAATTTTACCGTGAGTCCTGAACTGGCAGAGGCAAGGGGCGCAAGGTCAAATCCTGAATCAGCCAGCGTCTTGGCGGGAATAGAATTGAACGTAACGGTTTGTATTTGCTTTGCGGGTAGCAGCAACAAAGATCCATACTGGGGAGACACACCAAAGGCCAAACCGAAGTCGCCCCGCTTCGTGATCGAAGAGGGAGTGAGAGGATCATACTCAAAAATGATTCCACTGCTTTGGGAACCGCCACCAGAAGTTGTTCCGTATAATTTTCCCGCGGCCACTTCGGTCAGGTTGCCCAACGGATCAGATCCATTGTTTGCACCATCAAAATTGTGAATGCCTCCGATGGCTGGAGGAACGGCATAAGGATCAAATTCATAAATAACACCCGCCAAACTGGTTCCTCCATTTTGTGTCATGCCATACAACTTTCCATTGGAGGCTTGCATTAAATCCCCGGAAGGGGTCTGGCCATTGGTCCCATTGAAATCAATTCTTTTCGTGTAAGTATTTGATGCGATGTCATAATCGAAAATCACACCTGAGCTGCTGGTGCCACCTTGATTGGTGGCGCCATACAATTTGCCATTGGCGGCTTGTAAAAGGCTTCCATTTGGATTTGTACCTCCCGCAATGGTCGGAAAAGTAAACTTGACAATCGGCGCACTGCCAGCCGGGTCAAAAGAGAAAAGGACCCCATGCCCTGATGGACCTCCAGCCTGGGTCATGCCATACAAGAGTCCATCGGAAGCGAGGACCAGGCTACCCTGTGGATTGGTTCCAGTGGTGTTGGATAAGAAACTAAACTTAGGGACAATGGAAGTTGTGCCAGGGTCATATTCGAAGAGAACACCGTCTCCATTGGCTCCGCCTACGGGCGTCATTCCATACAACAGATTGTTGGCTCCCAGCACCAGGCTACCCACTGGATTAGCGCCCGTGGTGGCATAATCAAAGTCTGCCTTTTTTGTATACACATTACCGCCCGGATCGAATTCATAGATAACACCCTGTGCATTGACCCCACCCACGGAGGTCATGCCATATAGCATACCATTGGGTGCCATGACCAATCCTGCCAGCGGCGCTGATCCATCAACTGAGTTGGAGAAACTAAGTTTTGTTTGGAAGGTACCACTGGTATTAAACGAAAAAAGTGTTCCGTTGCCGGCAGGCCCCGGACCAGTGGGAGTCATGCCGTACAGAAGACCGTTGGTTTCAACAAGGGTACATTTAGGATTACCGCCGGTAGAACCCATGGAAAAATCAAAACGGTCAGCCAGCGTGTTACCTGGGATGTCATATTCGAACAGCACTCCACTGCTATTTGCACCGCCGGATGACGTTGTGCCATACAACATGTTGTTACTCGCCTGGAACAAACTACCAAACGAAGGTCCGGCTCCATTGCTACCGGTGAAATCAATCTTCTTGACTACCGACGTGCTGCCCGGATTATATTGAAAAAGAATTCCCAGGGCGCTGGTACCACCAGCATAAGTCATTCCATACAATTTTCCATCAGATGCTGAACAAAGACTTCCATAGGGAGAAGATCCATTGCTCCCGGTAAAGTCCAGCATTTTAGAATAAGTATCAATGGCAGGATCATATTCAAAAATTACACCGAGGTTACTGCCTCCACCCGTATTGGTCATTCCATACAATTTGGAATTAGGGGCTTCAACCAGGTTTCCATAAGGAGTTGACCCTGGACGTGCGCCAGCGGTACCGGAAAAGTCTACACGCTTGACATAACCAGGTCCAGTATAATCATATTCAAAAATAACGCCTGCACCATTCGATCCTCCACCGGAGGTCATCCCGTACAATTTGCCGTTGGAAGATGCCTGGACCAGAGTGCCATATGGGTTTGCTGCATCAACAGTTGAAAAATTGAAAAGGACATTGATGCTGGTGCTTCCCGGAACGTATTCAAAGAGGACACCGTGGTCGTTAGAACCCCCATCGCCATACGTGGTCATTCCATACAACTTGTTATTAGAGGCCAGCACCAGCCCTCCTGATGGATAGGTGCCGGTGGCTGCCGAAAAGTCAAATTTATTGATGTAGTTATCCCCTACCGGATCATACTCAAAAATTATCCCCTGATTATTGGCCCCTCCACTTTGGGTCATGCCGTATAACTTTCCACCGGCCAGCGTCAGGGAATTCTGTGGCGAAGCACCCGGAAAATCCGTGACAAAATTATGCATGACGGCATTGAAAGCTCCATTGCTGTTGGTCTTGTACAAAACCCCTTTGTTATCGGCGGCTCCGGAGGAAGTTGTACCCCAGAGGTTCTGCGACCAGGACGCAGAAATCCCAAATAGAATAAAGGCAACGACGAGGTTAAATCTACGATTCATGATAAAAAATGAGACAATGTGAAGGTAGGAAGATATACCATCAAGTCAATCCTCAAACAAGTCATTGGGTAACCCAAAAGGGGCATATTTCCATCCAAAAGCCAAAGTTAGAAAGCTGCCAACGGCAAACGCCGCAATTATTTCAAACCATATTTGTCGATAAGAAATACCAGGGCGGCCATGGAAGCGGCGCCCAATTCCAACTCGCGTTTATCCACCTTATTAAAGGTGTCCTCCTGGGTGTGGTGGTAATTAAAATAGCGTTGTGAATCGGGCAGAAAGCCGATGAGGGCCGTGCCCTGTGGCGAAAGTGGACCAATGTCCGCGCCTCCTCCCTCCTGGCTAAAGTCCGTGAGACCGTAAGGCTCCAGCAACGATTTCCAACGCTGAATTTTTTTTCGGGTGGCCGTATCTGCACTGATGGTAAATCCACGGGGCGTAAAACCTCCACGGTCGGATTCAATGGCGGCAATGTGTTTCTCTTTGTTCTTTAGCGCCAGTTCAGCATACTTCGTTCCCCCGCGCAAACCATTTTCTTCGTTCATGTACATCACGGCACGCAGGGTTCGCTTCGGCTTATAACCCATCGACTTTAATATGCGCAACACCTCAATCGACTGAACGCAACCGGCTCCGTCATCGTGAGCACCTTGCGCCAGGTCCCATGAATCCAGGTGGCCTCCAACCACAATGATTTCATTTTTGTATTCACTGCCCCTTATCTCCCCCACCACATTGAATGACGGCGCGTCTTCCAATATCTCGCAATGCGATTCCATATAAAACTGAATTCCCTTGTCGTCCTTAAGAACTTTGCTCAACAAATCTGCATGCTTTGTGCTGATGGCCAACGCGGGGATTTGGGCTACGTTGGGAGCATAACGAAGTCCGCCGGTGTGTGGATAATCTTCTGTGTTTAATCCCATCGAGCGAACCAGCACGGCGACGGCTCCATACTTGGCTGCTTCCGAAGCGCCACTCCCCCGCTGATTCACGGCACCACCATAGGCGGCAAACGTGTTGAGCTGCGTTGGGTCCATCGGACGATTGAAGAAAACAATCTTTCCTTGAATGTTCTTGGCGCCTAGTTGGGAGAGCTCTTCAAAACTTTTTACCTCTACCAGATTAGCAACAATTCCATCCGGGCCTGTTCCCACCGATCCACCCAATGCGCAGACATTCACTTCCACCGTTCCCATTTTCTTGGAATTGATGATGCGTCCCATTTCCTTTTGACCGCGCACCCAATGGGGCACCATCACCGGCTGAAGCCACACCGAATCAAATCCAAAATCTTCCATCGTATGACGGCTCCACTCCACAGCGGCCGCTGCACCCGGTGATCCGCTCAATCGTGAACCAATCTTGTTGCTGAGGTAGTCAAGCATGGAGTACGACTTCCCGTCCGACAAGGCTTTGTTATAAATCTGGCGGAGGCTGGTTTCGTCCAATGTCTGTGCGAGGCAAGCGGGGACGATGAATGAAAGTAAAATAATGTTGATAAATTTCATTTGGGCTGAATTGGGTACTGGGTATTAGGTATTGGCTGTTGGTCAAAATTAATTCATTTATTCCGAGATCTAAGACTTCGACCAATTGATAAATCCTCATCAAATATCAGTTGTCATATCCCATGGTGAGTGCCGCCAGTACCCAAGACCCAGTACCTAACACCCATTTCCAAGAACTTTCCCATCAACGAAATTGTAATACATCCCAAAGGGATTAACTTCGTACACAATACCTCTTATGGCATTTTTATTTGATTCATTCGAAGGTTGGAAGAGTTACAGCGAAGAGAAAAAACTTTCGCTGGTGGATGTTGTCCTGGAATACGAAGAGACACAGAAAGGCAGAACGGAAGCCCAAATCTGGGAAGGCCTCACCACCGCCTGGACTGTCATGAAGGAGGCTGTGCACACTGGTCTTGAAGAAGACATGACCTCCCGCTCTGGCATGATTAACAACGGGGCAAAGAAGGTTTACCGATATCCCAAAGCCGTCCTCTCAAGAGAATTTCAAAACCTCATCTCCCGTGCATTGGCCGCCAAGGAAGTGAACTCCTGCATGGGTCGCATTGTGGCCGCCCCCACAGCAGGCGCCAGTGGCATCATGCCGGGAGTATTGTTCACCCTTCAGGAGATCCATCACATTGAAGATAAAAAAATTCTTGAAGCCATGTTGCTGGCCGCGGGGATTGCCCTGATCATGGAGCAAAAAGCTTCGATCTCAGGAGCCGTGGGAGGATGTCAGGCAGAGACCGGTACAGCTGCTGCCATGGGTTCTGGTGCCATTGTCTTTTGCCTTGGCGGAAATACAGACATGATATTCAATGCCGTGGCGATTACTGTACAGTGTATGCTGGGATTGGTTTGCGACCCGGTGGCGGGGCTTGTCGAGGTACCATGTGTCGTGCGCAATGCCAGTGCTGCGGCCATCGCCAACAGCTCGGCACAAATTGCACTCGCGGATGTGAGCAGTGTAATCCCGGTGGATGAAGTGATTGAGGCCATGGGCGAAATTGGTGCCAGCATGGAAACGCGGTATAAAGAAACTGCATTAGGTGGTTTGGCTGCGACCGCCACCGCTCAGCGCATCGCTAAAAAAGTGCTGATCCGCGACATCGAGATGCTTCCGGATGAAGGCGTGAAGTAGCCTTACTGCGAAAGGGGAATGTATCACGCCCCTTCAGGGCTAAGACATTCTCTAGCCATAATCAACACAGAGCTTCGCCCTGTGTTGGAGATCACGCCCTTTCAGGGCTCGGTTCGCACGCCTACTTCTGGATGAAAAAACGAAATAAGTATTATGGCACGTAGGCTTGAAGGGGCATAAGAACTAAACACGGCGTGGCGCCCTGCGATAAGTACAGCATCTCGCGCATAGACATCCTTCGATGTAAGCAGCATGGAATGTCGAGTCACTAAGCCCTGAAAAGGTTAGAATTAAGCGCATCGTAAAGCCCTGCCAACTGGCTCAGCCCTGAAAGGGCGAAAGAACCAACACAGGGCCCAGCCCTGTGTTGCCGCACCCAATTGAACCAAAGCCCTGAAGGGGCGCCATACCTCTTCCATCGACACCGGGTGCCTCTCTATCATTAGGAATCTCATCACGGTTTCACAAACTCTGGCAAAACCTCTCCTCCCACAAAATAAATCACACCACTAAAAATAAGTGACCACGCCGCCGCGCTGACGAACATGTAAAAAATGATTCTTTCCCTGGGAGCCCCTGAACCCACCGCCAGCAAAGTTCCGCCAATGGGGGTCAATACCAATGGCGTCAGGAAGGCCACACCCACCAAACCATATTTTTTCCATATACCGGCAAATCGGCGATTGCCAGGCGTAAATTTCTTTTTGTTTTTCCGAAACCGAAGCCAAACCTTGGTCCTGATCCATTCTCCAAAATAAGTAAACACCACCACCATGGTCATCATGCCCGCAACAGTTACAAACACGGTGGTCAAGAAATGCAATCGGGCAGCGAACCCCAGCGTTGGTCCTAAAATAAACTTGAGCATGCTGAAGAGATAGACCGGGATGGCTTTCAACAATTCTTCCACTGATTGATTATTTAGGTCCGAAACTTAAGTCGCCGGCGTCACCGAGGCCCGGAACAATATAAAACTTCGAATTCAGTTTCTCATCGATGGCATGCACCCACAGTGTCGCTGGAATCTTAATGTTGTCCTTCAGGTATTGAATGCCTTCAGGTGCAGAAATTACAGCGGCGAGGTGCAAGTGTTTGGGTTGACCGCGACTGACGAGCGTGGCCACTGCATCGACCAGGGACCGCCCGGTAGCCAGCATGGTATCCGCCAGGATTACTGTCTTGCCTGTCAACGATGGTGTAGCCATATAATCCCGCTTAATATTTATTTCAGCATGCCCCTCTACCCGATAAGATCCGATAAAGCCAGTGTCCGCATGATCAAAGATACGCTGAAACCCTTCAAGGAAAGGAAGCCCCGCCCTCAGAATAGTGAGTAATACTATTTCAGGCTCTGAGATGTTCACCGTTTTCTTTCCGAGCGGCGTCTCTACGTCTTGGGGGTGATAGGCAAGTGTTTTTGAAATTTCATAGGCCATGAGTTCACCGAGTCGTGAGAGATTGTTCCTGAAACGAAATCGGTCCTTTTGAATACTGGTGTCGCGCAATTCCAAAAGGAATTGATTTGCAATTGAGTTTTGATCTCCGAGGTTATGGACGGTCATTGGGTATGTTCAAAAAGAAATTTATAAAGAAAGTGGTAGGGTGTATCGTGCGGCCAGCATAAAAAAATCAGGAATGGGTTTGAATTGCCAATTCATAAGCCTGTCGATAATGTTTAATCAGGTTCTTCCAGTCAAACGCGGCCGAATAGTTTTCCACGTTGTTTCTCTGCATGATCCTTTCCCTCCTCGATTGGGTAAGAAATTTATAAAGGGAACCCGCCAATTGACGCGAGCTCCAGTCAAAAGTTCGTTTGCCTCTTTCGATAACAAACATCCCATTCTTCTCGTAATCGGGAAAATTGCGGGTGAGGTAGTCACCGAATCCCGACAGGTCGCTTGTCACGGAAGGCACCCCACTGGCCATACACTCCAGGGGAGTATATCCCCATGGCTCATAGTAACTGGGAAATACGCCCAAGTGACAGCCTCTCACAAATTGACTGTAGTCCATGCCGAACAATGGATTCGTTGAGGTAATGAAGTCAGGATGGTAAACAATTTTTACTTTGTCTTCCGGACGATTCAGGAGATTTCTTCTTACCAGAAACTGAAGGATATCGTCGCCCTCTTCGTTTACCAGTTTATGAGTCACTACCAACGGGAGCTTATTGGTTTTCCAACTTTGGATGGTCCGCCGGTAGCGCAACTTCCAGTAATCATCTACAAAGTCATTCAAATTCGGTAACCGGTTGTCCTGCCTTGTGGTGGAGGCGTAAAACAATCCCTTGCCTACCTCCTGTTCAATGGCCTCACAAGTCTGCCGAATTTCTTCCATGATGGCCCGCGATTGAAGCACCTCCGGCTTGATGCTATAAAACTCCCGGCGTGTTACAAAAAACATCACAACGGTGAGATCGGCCTTTTCGGCCTTGAGTCTTTCATTGAGGTGCCAGAGCGCTTCGAGTGTTATATCAAAACCTTTGTTGCGAAATTCATAGCGCCCCGATGTAAAGAGGTACATCGTCTTGTCCAGGTCGAATGTATAGGACTGAAAGAAATGCCCCATGACAAACTCATGAATTTCCTTCTTGTACTGGGCATGGAGATTTTGAAATTCATGCAATGCTTCAAACCGCTCGATGTTCAAGCCATTGGGGAGGATCACTTCGGGCTGGCGTTTCAAGAGATGTTTGCACTCACGTGCTGTCACATCACTCACGGTGGTGAAAACATCACAACTTTGGGCGCAGCCATATTCAATGGACTCTTCCGTCACCACGCCAAACTTCTTGGCCTCCAAAACGTGGTTGAAAAAAGGAAGGTGGGCATAGAACATCGGGGAATTGATGGCGAGGTGCCGACCGAGTTGGGTGGCGTGGGTGGTGAATATTGTTTTCACCGACATCTTTTCACGCTTCATATCCAGTATGGGCAGCCCGGCCATCCACTCATGAAAATGAGCCAGGATGGCCTGGTCTTTGCCGACCAGTTTCACCAACTCATCAAAAAATAATTTTGTGAGATAACCGAAAGCGACAACCTGGTTGATCAGGGTATTTTGCGGCGGAGTACTGACACCATGGTTTTTCCAAAGCAAATATTTGATGACGCTCAACGCCTTGTCTTCAATCACATTGGGATTCAGAAGCACCACCCGTGGCTTGCCGGTGATCAGCCATTCCGCATAATGAACATCATAACCGCGCTTGCGCAGATTGGCCGCGGCCTGGCCAAACACATCTTCAGCGTCATCCAATGGCTCCAGCTCTGCCTGAATATTTTTGCTGACGTACGGACCAATCATGCAAAATTCACCATTGACATGTGCCGCCATTTCCGGTGCCTTGGAACGAATGACTGTGTAAATTCCACCTACCTGATTACAAACCTCCCATGCTACTTCTATCAGGAGTGCTTTGGGAAATTCTTGTGTTGTCTTCGACCTTGGCATATTCAATTCTAAAAGCTACATCAGATTTACGGCAGTTCAAATGAACAGCGCTTGCATTGAACTTAATTTCCCAGGCATTCTCCTTGACTAAAGCCTGTCGTAAATCAGTCAATATGGCACAAAGCAAGCGAAAGAAGCGAAGAATCCCGCCAAAATTTCCTGAAATCAGAACTTGTACTTGTTGGTCAATCTTTTGACTGGTTGAGGTCGGAGGATTCAACCTATATGAATTTTGAAAAATATACTATCAAGTCACAGGAGGCCCTGCAGAAGTCAGCCGAAATTGCAACGGCTCACCAGCAACAGGCGATTGAGCCTGGGCATCTCCTGAAAGCCATCCTTGAGACCGACGAAAATGTGGTTGACTACCTGGTCAAGAAACTTTCGGTGAACCGGGCGGTACTTGAAAAAAATCTTGAGGAGATACTGAATTCTTATCCGAAAATTTCGGGATCACAGCCCTACCTATCGCCTACCACCAATTTGGTCCTTCAGAATGCCGAAAAAGAATTGCGTGAATTCAAGGACGAATTTATTTCCATCGAACACCTGCTGCTGGCACTCTTGTCTACAAAAGACAAGGTGTCTACCTTATTGAAGGATGCTGGTTTTGCCAAACAAGAACTTATCAAGGCTATTAAAGAGCTCCGCGGTGGTACACGGGTAACCGATGCCCATGCGGAAGGAAAATATAAATCCCTCGAACGATATTCGAAGAATCTGAACGAGATGGCGAAGCTGGGGAAAATTGATCCGGTCATTGGCCGTGATGAAGAGATTCGCCGTGTGCTGCAAATCCTGGCGCGCCGGACAAAGAACAATCCCATTCTATTGGGTGAGCCTGGCGTGGGCAAGACTGCCATCGTCGAAGGGATGGCACAGCGCATTGTCAATGGTGATGTTCCCGAAAATCTGAAAGGAAAAATTCTTATTTCACTCGACATGGGCTTGCTGGTAGCGGGCGCCAAATACAAGGGCGAATTTGAAGAGCGACTTAAATCGGTGATCAAGGAAGTGACGGACTCCAACGGTCAAATCATCCTGTTCATTGACGAAATCCATACATTGATTGGAGCGGGTGGCGGAGAGGGAGCTATGGATGCCGCCAATTTATTAAAGCCCGCCCTGGCCCGCGGTGAACTGCATGCCATTGGTGCCACCACATTGAAAGAATATCAGAAGTATATCGAGAAAGATAAGGCCCTGGAGAGAAGGTTCCAGGCTGTCATGGTCGATGAGCCCTCTGTGGAAGATTCTATTTCCATTTTGCGGGGCATTAAGGATAAATATGAATTGCACCATGGCGTACGCATCAAAGACGATGCGGTGATTGCCGCGGTGGAGTTGTCGCATCGCTACATTTCCGACCGCTTCCTGCCAGACAAAGCCATTGACCTGATGGATGAGGCCGCAGCCAAACTTCGGATTGAAATGGATTCGCTGCCCGCAGAACTCGATGAGCTGAACCGCAAGATCATGCAACTCGAAATTGAGCGGGAAGCCATCCGCCGTGAGAAGGATCGTGACAAAGAAGTGAAACTGAGCAAGGAGATTGCCGAATTCTCGGAGAAACGCAATGACCTCAAAGCAAAATGGGAAAGTGAAAAAGAGGTGGTACACGGTATTCAAAAAGAAAAGGAGTCCATCGACAAATTAAAATTTGAAGCTGACCAGGCAGAAAAAGCGGGTGACTACGGAAAGGTCGCTGAAATCCGGTATGGCAAGATCACAGAAGCTGAAAAGCGGGTTCAAATCCTTCAGCAAAAAATGAAAGCCATGCAAGGCAATGGTACCTTGTTGAAAGAAGAAGTTGACAGCGAAGACATTGCTGAAGTTGTGGCCAAATGGACCGGCATTCCAGTTTCAAAAATGTTGCAGAGCGAACGCGAAAAACTCCTTCACTTGGAAGACGAACTCGGCAAACGGGTGGCGGGTCAGGAAGAAGCCATCCGCGTGCTTTCCGATGCCGTTCGCAGAAGCCGTGCCGGATTGCAAGATCCAAAACGCCCCATCGGTTCTTTCATTTTCATGGGAACAACCGGCGTGGGTAAAACCGAGTTATCGAAAGCCCTGGCAGAATATCTCTTCGATGACGAGAATTCCATGGTACGGATTGATATGAGTGAATACCAGGAACGACACAGCGTGAGCCGGTTGATTGGCGCGCCTCCCGGTTATGTAGGATATGATGAAGGTGGACAACTGACAGAGGCCGTACGGAGAAAACCCTATTGCGTCATCTTACTTGATGAAATTGAAAAAGCACACCCCGATGTATTCAACATTCTACTGCAAGTGCTTGACGATGGAAGGTTGACGGACAACAAGGGCCGCGTAGCCAATTTCAAGAATACCATCATCATCATGACCACCAACATCGGTGCTCACCTGATCCAGGAGAACTTCGAAAAGATCACCGACAAGAATTATTTCGATGTGATCGAAGAAACCAAGGAGCAGGTTCTGGATCTGCTCAGGAAAACCGTGAGGCCTGAGTTCATCAATCGCATCGACGAGATCGTGATGTTCAGACCGCTGACACGGAAAGACGTGAGGAAGATCGTTTCGATTCAGGTGGGCATGATCCGAAAGAGATTGGTGGAGACCGGTATAAGACTCGAAGTTTCCGAAAAGGCGCTTGACCGCCTCGCCAAGTTAGGTTACGATCCGCAGTTTGGGGCAAGGCCACTGAAGCGTGTGATCCAGCGTGAAATATTAAACGAATTATCAAAGCAAATTCTGTCTGGAAAGATAAGCAAGGACTCCGTGATTGAAGTTGATGTGAAGAATGAGGTGGAGTTTGAATTCAACAACTACACCCACGCTGAAGCGGTATAGGTTACTCAACTGGAGTTGCCGGGAAGGCTGGCCGGGATCTGCGATCCTCAGCCACTTTCGAAGGATGGATTCTACTGGGTCGTGATTGCAAATTGCAAATCCCAACCAGCGCTATCCCAGCCTTTGCGGCTATACGCCTTCTTCGATATTGAATACGCGCTTCAAACGATCCTGACCTTTGCGGTCCATGAGCATCAACAGATAGTCACCGCTCTGTATCGGGATGCCGCCCTCAGGATTTTTATGCAGTGTCCTCTTGCCTTCATTGACCCGAACCAAACCGATAAGCACGACATTGCATTGCTTCTTTAAGTCAAAGAAAGCTTTCTCGTACGGCATGCCGATGAATGGATTGCTTCCTGTGATCAGGAATTCTTTCATATCATACTCATGATCCTCGTGGGCATAGGCAATGATTTCTTCACTGAAGACGGCCACATCAGGTTCGTAGATGTAACTGGCCAGTAATTTTGATGAAATTTCATTTTTTGAAATCGCATAGGTGACCCCCGCGTTGACAAACGTATTTTTCAAATTCCCGTTGTCAAGTGTGACAACATAGTTGAGGTCCTTGAAATGCTTCTTGATGTTGATGATGTACACGAGCTTCTCTGTATCGTCGTTTAAATTGATAAAGACAACGGAGGCTTCCTTGAGGTTTGATTTTTCCAGTAAATCAAAGTTATTATAATCCGAGTACAACGTATACACATTTTCCGTCGAGTAAAATTCACGGATAATGTCGATGCTGGATCGGTCTTTGGTGACCACGGCTATCTGACGACCGGCGGCAACGAGGTGACTGATGACTGATTGACCAAAATCATTCCAGCCGATCATTACCACATGGTTTGTGAACTGCGTGCCGTTGAGGCCGAGTTCTTTTTGTTCTTTAAGTGTGCTCATAAAATTTGCGATCTGACCAATGATAAAACCATATACACCAAATGTCGAAAGAAGAAAGAGAAGGCCTACATTTCGTCCCCAGTATGTAACCGGAACGATGTCACCATACCCAACAGAGGTCAATGTGGCCACCATGTACCATACGGCATCCTGCAGAGAATTTACTTTGCCTCCGGGAGCTCCAGCCTCCAGGTACATCAGTAATGCGATCAGCAAACTATATACGACCACCACCACGATGATGGTCAATATGGCCCGCCGGTAATTAGGACGCTTCATGTTTATCTCTGACTAACGACTAACTAAGGAAAAAGACCTGAGAATACAAAATGGTATCATTGATTGGCACATCGCTGCAATGCGTTTCGCACCGCACTTACTTCGACCAGTCCTTTTTCATGCCCCCAGGTATTATAAATGTAGGTTGCTATTTCAGCAATTTCTAATTCCGTGAGGGAAGGCACACCCGGCATGGGTTGATTGTACATGCTGCCGTTGACCATGATCTCACCCTTTCTGCCTTTCTTGATCATACAAATTACTTCCTCGAGATTCTGATCCATGAAATCAGAGGGGGACAACGGGGGATAGACCAGGCCAAGGCCCTTGCCATCTTTCTGATGACAGTTGCTGCACCGCTTGAGATAAAGCTGCTCACCTTCGACAAAATATTGCTGGAACTTTGGGGGCTTTGAATCGCACGAGAGGAGCCAAAAGACAATCCCGATTGCTGCCGGAACCAAAAGCCAATCCCACTTGCTGGTGAGACTAAAAACCAACTGCCAAAAGTTAAGAGCTGAAAGTCGCAAGCGTCTCATGAATCCAACCCGCTATAGAACATCTTCCCTCCTCAGCCTCTTGATGTCAGCAATCAATCGGTTGACATCTTCTTCCTTGGTTCCATCGTACTTGCCCCTGATCCTTCCCTGCTTGTCGATCAAAAGGAAAGCACCACTGTGGATAAAGCCATCCGGTTCGGTTTTGTCTTCCATGGCCGTGGCGAAATAGCTGGTTTGGGCAATCTTATAAATCGAATCTTTGACGCCCGTTACAAAATGCCAGCGGTTGCTTTCCACTCCCAATCGCAGAGCAAAATCGTGAAGCAATGCTACGGTATCGTATTCCGGGTCGATGGTATGAGAAAGTATTAAAACGTCTGGCATCTCCTTCGTCGCCTCGTATACCCGCAGCATCTGAGTTTTCATAATGGGACAAATGGTGCGGCAGGTAGTAAAGAAAAAATCAGCCACATAGATTTTATCTTTAAACGTGCCGTTGCTGATCAAAGCGCTGTCCTGATCGACAAATCGAAACGGGGCAATGGTGTGGTAAATTGTGTCGGAGCCATTGACACTCCTTTCTCCAAAAATGGGAAGACGGCCTTCCTGGGTAGAACAGGCTAAGAGCAAAAAGCCAAAAGCCAAAAGCCAAAAGCTAAGAGTCAATAACCTATTCAAAACTGATTTCATCTCCTTCGTGTATTTCATTGTGATCGATTGCTATGACATTTTGTCCAAATAAAACACTGGCACCCGTCTTCCGATACTTCGAAAGCGTCAGCAAGGGTTCAAATCCTTTTTCGGCCGTGTCCTGATTAACGGTAGTCATGACGCAGCGGCCGCAAGGCTTTACACCCATAAACTGATTATTACCAATCCTGAACTTCCGCCAGGAATCTTCCTCATACGGCACACCTCCGGTAAACACGAAGTTGGGGCGAAAACGATTCATGGGTACTGGAGTTTGTAAACGGCCATTGAGGTCATTCAATGACTCGGTTCCAATGATCAGAAATGGATAACCATCCGCAAGACTTACATGTTCACCATGAAGGGCATGGTCGGCATCCACCGGACGAGATTCATCTTCAGGGAAACAAACGAGTTTGCATGTTACTCCCAGCTGTTGCGAAAACCATTGGCTATGCTGTGGGCTCACTTCATACGTGGTCACAGGATCATCCCACACCTGGGTCAGGATGGGCTCCGGTTCATGTTGCTGAGCGAATGAAAGTTCGATGGATGTCTTTTCAAAAGTCACTTTGAAAGATGATTCTTGCATGGACAATTTTATGAGGGCCATGGCTGGATACACCCGCTGGGTCATAAACACATGGTTCTCGTCGACCAGCATCCAGCGACGGTCGAAGGGAAGACCTTTTTCGATGACTTTGGATGAAGTCAATCTAATCCCACCCAACGATTTCACGGGGTAGATCCATATTTCTGTAAGAATATGCTTGTTCACGAAACTAATTCGGTGATAATTCCTTTAAGACCAAAGATCAGAATTAACTTTAGACCAAAGAAACTTTTTTGTGCATGGGAAGAGAATCCGCCCTTTGGTATTTTGAAAGCGTAGACCTCTACGATGTGCTTTGCCCGCACAAGGTGAAGGTGATGGGTGAAAAGCACAGTTTTCATCATTTCAAGAAGGATGAATTCATCTTTTTTCCCGATGAGCCCGCCACCCACATCTACATGATCGCCGAAGGCCGTGTCCGCATTGGGCACTATCTGGAGGATGGGAAGGAAGTAATCAGCTCCATTCTCACCACAGGTGAAATCTTTGGCGAGCTGGCCCTTGCCGGAGAAGAAAAGCGCCGCGATTTCGCGCAATCCATGGACGACTCAACGATGGTTTGTCCGTTGGGCATTGACGACCTGAAATCCCTGATGTACGAAAACCGGGAGTTGAGCTTCAAGATGCTGAAGCTGGTTGGCTTGAGGCTGATCAAACTGGAAAGAAAATTGGAGCTGCTGGTATTCAAGGATGCCCGCACCCGGATCGTAGAATTTCTAAAAGACACGGCCTCTTGGAAAGGAAAAAAAGTGGGATTTGAGACACTCATCCAAACCAAGCTCACACACAAAGACATCGCCTCCCTTACCGGCACTTCGCGGCAAACGGTTACAACCATCCTCAACGAAATGAAGGAACAGAACCTCATCAATTTTGACAGGCGAAGAATCCTGATACGGGATTTAGAGAAGCTGAAGTAATTTTCTCAGGGACGCAGGCAAATCTTTTTCTTCGTCCACATCTGATATCTTCCACAAACCCCGACATTGGAAAGACCTTCCCTTATTCTTTTTCCAATGCGCTTTGGATGTAGGCATCAACTTGAGTTTCAAGTTGGGTTAGTGGGGGCGAACCATTTTGAAGGACTGCATTAACACGCCTATCACATTTTTTATTATATAAAAAGCAGCCACAGCGCACCCACCCCGATGATCACCAGCACTGACAGAAAGAATTTAAGTGCAAACTGCCTGTCACCCTGCACATATGAGTAAACCGACTTACTCATTAAATTGGTTGCGTTGATCGCCAGAAAGGTGAAGAATGCAAACTCAAACGTAATGCTGTGCCCTGCCATGTCTGCCAGGTTCACAATGATCGCATCAATGCCAGCGAACGAAGCGATGACGGAGCTGATGACAAAACCGGATTGTCCAAATACAATCAAACAAATTTTGGTAACAATCTTGATGACGATCAAAATTCCGGCAAACTTCAGGGCCGGCATCAGTGAAAAAATATTCGCGTCCTTCTTTTCTTCATTGTCCGCCTCTTCCTTGGGTTCCTTTTTCTTGAAGTAGACACTAGAAATGATGCCCGCTGTAAAAATCATGAGCAGAATGCTCGGAGCAATGGAAATCAACCATTGGGGATTGAGCGGCCCGACCAATAAAAAAATCTGTATAAAGCTCGCGAGGTTGGCCAGGACCGCCGCACCCACCAGGTGATTGATAAACTTTGACTTCTTACTCCTCAGTGCCAGGGATTGGGTGGTGGAGGTTGAAGAAACAAATCCAGCCATAAAACTGGCTACCGCAAATCCGCTTTTATCGCCCACAATCTTCCCGAGAATGTATCCAAACACATCAATTCCGGTAATCAACACGACCACCAACCAGATTTTCTTTGGATTGATCAAGTCCAGGTTGTCGAATTTCCCAATATCAACATTGAATCCCTGCATGAGGTTATGCAGCATGGGAAGATCTTTCAGTTGGTATGAATAATCCGGCAGAACCGGCAGGGCCACCAGGGCAATGATGGCATAACTGATAAACGCCTGCACCTCATGCCTTGAAATGCCAGCCATCAGTTGGGTGGTTCTGGATTTCAAAGACAGTACAAATACCAACATCACAAAAATCGCCACCGTAATTTGCAGGGGAATGATATCAATCACCACCAGCACACCAATGAAGAAAGTCGCGATGGCGGACAATTCACTGGTGATCCCGAAACGCTTCGTGGTGAGAGATTCTACTACATAGTAAGAAATCAATAAAACTAAAAAACCAGCCACCAAACAAAGGGCCAGGGAGGTAGCTTCGTGCAGAAACAATACTCCCGCCAGGCCACCCACCAGGGAAATCAAGGAAAACGTCCGAATACCGCCAACGCCGCCAACACTGGATTCACCTGGCTTGCTGCTTTCACGTTCCAAGCCTATCGTGGCCCCAAAGATCAGGGCGAGTGCAAGGTTTATGAATAATCCGGAAAGCATGAATGAATCGTTTAGTTGGACAGTTCTAAATTATGAAACCTCGCCCATTGGAAAAATGACATAAGTCATAATGTTGATGCATGTTCATTGAGACCATGGCCGGATTGAATCGTCTAAACCGATTGGTCATACTTTCTATCGAGCCGACTTTATTTCCGTCAGCAATATAGTGACTGTCGTCTCACCAATATTCTCAACGTAGTGTCTGCCAACCTTGTCAGCCCATTCGGAGGCTCCCTTTATCTCCTCAAAATCAAATGCCTTTCCGCCTTCAGGATATACCCTCAGCATGCCTCCTGAAATCACATAGGACGTTTTTGGAGGATGGGTATGGGTGTTGTCTTTTTCACCTGGCTTGAGTGAATACTCAACAATCCTTACATATTCATTTTCCAATATGATTCTATATTTATCCGGCGAAACATTGACAGGATCAATATCTGTGGCGTCGCCTGATGTGGTAAGATTGTTGTCATCTGTTGATCTGGAAGTTTGATTGCACGAGCTTGTTAAACAACAGATTACTACCAGAAAAATCAATTTAGTCATGCTTGGATGTAATTGAACAGTGAATGTAGCGAAAGGTAATGGCAGATGCACGTTTCATGTATTCCTCCGCGGCCTCAGTATTAATAGAAAGTCGAAAACCCGACAGGTATTCTAACAAGTCGAATCTTGCCCACGCTGCCCTATGACTCCCTGAAGGGAGAACCCCTCGCGTAGTCACATTGCGGGTGGGCCCTTTAGGGTTACGGGCGCGCGCAGGGGGTTAGCATCATTGTTTTACCTTGAATGGGTATCACAATCTGTGAAATCTGTGGCTAACAGCAGTATCAATACATTTTTGAATAGTACTCTGCCGCCATCCGGTTGGAATCGAACTGGGGCAAGACATCTTTCCAGCTTTGGCGCACGATGGCGTACCAGGCATCGGGATACTGATAGTAGGTGGGAATGATTTCCTTTTCGAGCATCTTATACATCCGTTCCGACTCCAGTTTGTTTTGTTCTTCCTCCGTGAGGGAGCGGTCAGCAGGCTCGATGGAAAAACTATTCTTACCGTGGTGTGCAAACTCGGGCACCCACCCATCCGGAATTGAAAAGTTGATACTCCCGTTCATGGCAGCGGTCATGCCCGATGTACCGGAAGCCTCCCGGTATAATCTTGGATTGTTCAGCCACACATCAGATCCGCGCTTCAGCAAAGCCGAGAGGCCCAATTCATAGCCGGTAAGCACTGTGCAATTCTTCAGCGCCTTGGTCTTCCAGTAAACGTCATTGAAAATTTTGGTAGAGTCTCCATCTTCAGGGTATGGCTTTCCGGCCCATATGAATTGGACGGGGTACTTGCTGTTATTGGCGATCTCAAGAAAGCGGTCAAAATCATGAAGCAGCAAATTCGCCCGCTTATAGCCAGCGAAACGCCGGGCCCACACGATCGTCAAAACATTTTCATCG
>JAYVEZ010000093.1:0-9567 GCA_043773645.1 Cytophagales bacterium | reverse complement strand
CAAAGTTCACGACGAGAATCACAAAGAACACCAAGAATTTCGGTTTGTTCACACCTGCCTTGGTGTCCATTGTGCACTCCTTTGTGTTCGTTGTGACCTCTTAAGAATCTAGCTTTCTGTCTAATGGTAATAAGCAGAAAAGACAAAAACCGAACCGAGATTAAGACAATCCCACTATCCGTTTAAATTTATCCCGCAGAAGTCGGCCCTTGAATTCTGTTGTTGATTGGGGCGCATGTGAGACCCCTTCAAACTTTTCCCCCATCTTAAGATAATATTTATAAAGCGTAGAAATGGAGATTCCCCATTTCTGTAAAAACTGCTTGTTGCCGTTGTTGTGAACGATCCGCGCCGTTGTCCTGGAACCAAAATGATAAACCCTCGACGCGCTCACTCCTTTATAATACCGCACACCGGCGTGCCACAGCTTCATCATCATATCTGGATCGGAACCCATGCCGGGAGAAAATTCTGTGCTCAGTCCGCCGATGAGTGTCCATACACCTCGTGGCAACACCAGCGGATACCAGTTGCTGCCATGCCAATCTTTAAACGGTATCCTGTCGAATTCTTCCAGAAATTTTTTTTCATCAAACTGCTCAACCGTTTTGCCATAATCATGTGGAGCGATCGCGCACGAGTTGCGTGAAATCTTGTGTTCAATCATGGTACCGGAAATACAGAAATAGGATTGATTCGAATGCTGCACCTCTTCCCAAAGGACCTTGTCCCAACCTGGTGCGAAATAGAAGTCATCGTCGGACAACAGAATGTAATCTGCTGCTGCCAGCGATGACGGCGCATTGAAGCCGTAGCAGACACCGGCATTGGCTTTTGAATGTGAATAATCCAGTGCTTGCGACTTCACCCACTCCAGCGTACCATCGGTTCCTTCGTTTACATGGATAATAATCTGATGGTGGTGCGTTGAATTTTTTCGAATACTTTCAACACAAGTCTTTAGATAGGCGAGGTTGTTCCATGATGGAATGAGAATGGAAAATAAAGGCTTGTTGGGTTGGACAACAGGGTGAAAACTAATTTCTGGCGTCATGCTCATCCTCTATACATCCAGCGAATCGAACACCACCACCTTGTCCCACAAGGCGGAATAATTTTCTACGAATTTTTTATGAATCGGATGCTCTTGATAAATGGCTTGCCCCGCGAGGTCATCAAAGAACATGAGTTCTGATACGCTATAAGAATTCTCCACCACAGGCCGCTTCTCTGTGTCGGCGGGTACACCGATATGGAGTTCACGTACGCTTTCAATTTTCTGGAGGGTGCGCAATCCTTCGATCAATTTATCTCGATCCTCGGCAGAGGCGGGGTTCTTCAGCCAGAAGAAAACATGGTGCAGGAGCATCTTTTTTCGAGGTTCAGGAGCAAAGCTACTCAAGGTGCCTGCGGTGGCCAAAGCGGCAGTTCCAAGAAATGCCCGACGTGATGCTTTCATAGGTTGTTTCAAGTGGTTGGTGAACAAAGTTAACCAGTTCAGTTTCGGAAACGGTCTAATATCAGCACATTTAAACGTGTCGATTTGAACCCAAGACCACTCCAATAGAGTTCGGAGCTGGTTGTGATTTAAGATTTAAGCCTTAGCGTCATTGCGACTTTGCGGTTTGTTCATCAACATAGAATTGCCCGCGAAGCCGCACATCCATCAAATGCTCTACCTAACATTCGTTATGGCAATTCCCAAAATTTTTATGTCGAAAAAATAGAATGTCTTCGTATTTTTTTCCATCCTTGTAGAACAGCAACAACACAATGAAGAGGAATATTACAATAGAAGTGGTTGGCAGCAGGGTCCTTGGACTTCGCCGTGTGCTTGTGCTGGGCATCATCGTCATTCTGCAACGGGCGGGGTGGTGTTGATCTGATTGATAAACAGAATTTTCAACCGCCCCGACACCCTCGGGGCGGTTTTGTTTTCTATAAAGGGTAACAAACTAACGATTGTTCTAAAACGCTATGTACTATAACGAAAACACGGTCCTCTTTCTCGATGGAAAGTTTGTGAAAGCAGCCGATGCCAGGATGGATTTTTTCAGCCAGACCCTGCATTATGGCTATGGCGTCTTTGAAGGGATCAGGTCGTACCAAACCATCAATGGCACCAAGATATTTAAACCCCATGAGCACTTCGAACGGCTCCGACGCAGTTGTAGTTTACTGGGAATTCCAATGACCTACAGTGTCGAAGAGCTGACACAGCTTTCTTATCAACTCCTGGAGAAGAATAGTTTGTCCAATGCCTACTTGCGCCCCCTGGTTTACTCAGGCCCCAACATGTCTCTCACAGCCCCAAAGGAAGTTTCCGTGATGATCGCCGCATGGGATTGGGGAAAATATTTCAGCCACACCTCATTGAAGGTTTGTATCTCTTCCTTTCAAAGACCCAATCCAAAGTCATTGAAAGTTGAAGCGAAAGCCTGTGGTCACTATGTCAACTCCATCATGGCTACGATGGAAGCCAAGGAGAGGGGCTTTGATGAGGCCCTGATGTTGGATATGCATGGCTTCGTGGCAGAAGGACCCGGAGCCAATTTTTTTTATGAAAAAGATAACGTGCTGCACACGCCGCCGCTGGGTAACATACTGCCCGGCATCACACGTCAGACCGTCCTGGATATTTGCCGCGAGCTGGACATTGCAGTAGAAGAAAAATATTTCAGACCCGAAGAGTTGTTTGAGGCCGACAGCGCTTTTTTCTGCGGTACCGCCGCCGAGATCACAACCATTGAGTCAATCGAAGGACAAGCCTTTCAAAAACCGTGGAAAAAATCCCTTGGCGTTGTGATCCAGGAAGCATACCAGAGCATTGTGTTGGATAAGAGTTATAGTTACGTGATAGTGTGATACTGGATGCTGGAGACTAGATACTGGAAAGACGATGGCCAGGATCAAGTATCAAGCATCGATAAGTTTGTAGTTTGATAAGTTGAAAATGGAACTAAATAAATACAGCAAAACCATCACCCAAGACCTGACCTTGCCGGCCTCGCAGGCCATGTTGTATGGCATTGGGCTTACCGAGCACGATTTGAAAAAAGCGCAGGTGGGTATTGTGAGCACCGGCTTTGATGGCAACACCTGCAACATGCATCTCAATGCGCTGGCGGGAGAGGTGAAGCAGGCGGTATGGGATCAGGAATTGGTGGGGTTGATATTTCATACCATCGGAGTAAGTGACGGTATTGCCAATGGCACGGAAGGTATGCGCTATTCCCTTGTGAGCCGTGAAGTGATCGCCGATTCAATTGAAACGGTTTGTGGAGCTCAATACTACGATGCCTTGATTGCCGTCGTGGGCTGTGATAAGAATATGCCCGGCTCCCTCATTGCCATGGGAAGGCTCAACCGCCCTGCCATCATGGTGTATGGTGGCTCCATCGCCGGTGGTCATTGGAAAGGAAAGGCTTTGAATATCATATCGGCATTTGAAGCGTTGGGTGAAAAGCTTGCGAACAAACTGTCGGACGAGGACTTCAAAGGAATTATCAAGAATTCCTGTCCGGGTGCCGGCGCCTGTGGAGGCATGTACACGGCCAACACAATGGCCTCTGCCATCGAAGCATTGGGAATGTCATTGCCAGGATCGTCATCATTCCCTGCGCTGGGAAAAGAAAAATCCCATGAATGTGCGGATGCAGCCAAGGCAATTTTGCATTTGCTTGAAAAAGATATCAAGCCAAGGGACATCATGACGTTCAAGGCATTTGAGAATGCCATCACCATTGTTATGATCCTGGGAGGATCAACGAATGCCGTACTGCACCTTATTGCGATGGCGAAGTCTGTGGGTGTAAAAATTACGCAGGAAGATTTCCAAAGAATTTCAGATAAGACCCCGTTGCTGGCCGACTTGAAGCCCAGTGGAAAATATTTGATGGAGGACCTCCACAAGATCGGAGGCACACCCCTTGTGATGAAGTACATGCTTAACAAGGGGTACCTGCATGGTGAGTGTATGACCGTTACCGGAAAATCCATTGCAGAGAATCTTGAAAATGTTCCGGTTATCAACTTTGATACGCAGGATATTATTTATCCTGTTGAGAAGGCCATCAAGAAAACGGGTCACCTTCAAATACTATACGGCAACCTGGCCGAAAAAGGATCGGTAGCAAAAATCACAGGCAAGGAAGGTGAAAGATTCAAAGGACCAGCCCGCGTGTTTGATGGTGAGTTTGCTTTGGTGGATGGGATCAAATCCGGCAAGATCAAAGAAGGGGATGTGGTGGTCATTAGAAGCGTCGGACCGAAAGGAGCACCCGGCATGCCTGAAATGCTGAAGCCAACCAGCTTGATCATGGGTGCAGGTCTTGGAAAATCCGTGGCGTTGATTACCGATGGAAGATTTTCAGGTGGTTCGCACGGATTGGTGATAGGTCATATCACCCCGGAGGCTTTTGATGGGGGGTTGCTGGCAATGGTGCAGGACAATGACTGGATTGAGATTGATGTAAAGAAGCGACAACTCAATTTATTGGTGGATGAAAAGACTTTGGCGATCAGGCGATCGCACTACAAAGCTCCATCGTTGCGTGTGACAAGCGGGGTGTTGTACAAATATGCAAAACAAGTAAAAACGGCAGCGGATGGATGCGTTACTGACGAAGACTAAACCAGCGGTGGCGGTAGGTTCTTTGAGTGATCGGAACCCTGACCAACCCAGGAAAAAGATTTCAGGGTCACAAGCCCTGCTGCGGAGTCTTGTGGCTGAAAATGTGACGACTCTGTTTGGCTATCCGGGCGGTGCCATCATGCCGGTCTACGATGCCCTGTATGATTTTTCGGATCAGCTTACCCATATTTTGGTACGACATGAACAAGGGGCGGTACATGCGGCGCAAGGTTATGCGCGGGTTTCAGGCCAGATTGGCGTGGCTCTGGCAACGTCAGGGCCTGGCGCAACCAATTTAATCACCGGGCTGGCCGATGCGTTGATTGACTCAACACCCATTGTATGCATCACCGGTCAAGTCTTTGCTCACCTATTGGGAACAGATGCCTTTCAGGAAATCGATGTGGTGAACACAACCATCCCAGTGACCAAGTGGAATGTTCAGGTGACCGAAGCCAAAGACATTGCTCCGGCAGTGGCCAAAGCATTTTTCATTGCCAGGAGTGGCAGGCCCGGCCCCGTACTCATAGACATTACCAAGAATGCTCAAAATGAAATGATTGAGGAGTTTGAGTATAAAAAATGTGAATACATCCGGACCTACCGGCCCAAGCCGGTTCTTCAGGCATCTCAGGTCGATGCCGCCGCAGCACTGATTGACTCAGCAAAAAGACCATACCTGTTGGCAGGACAAGGTGTATTGTTGTCAGGAGCAACGAAGGAATTGATTGCTTTTTCTGAAAAGACTGGAATCCCGGTTGCGTGTACATTGTTGGGTCTCGGAGGCTTCCCCACCGACCACCCGAATTACGCCGGCTACCTCGGCATGCACGGAAACTATGGCTCTAACATCAATACCAATGAGTGCGATGTATTGATTGGGCTTGGAATGAGATTTGATGACCGGGTGACTGGCAATGTGAGCAAGTATGCAAAGCAGGCAAAGATCATTCACATCGATATTGACAATGCGGAGATCAACAAAATCATCAAGACGCATGTTGCCGTTCTTGCGGATGCAAAAGAGGCACTGAATGCATTGATAGAAAAATGCAAAAAGAACAACCACGCTGCCTGGCTTGAAAGCTTTCACCGGTTCGCCGGGATTGAATATGAAAAAGTTGTCCGGCATGAATTCAATCCTTCCGGAGAATTGATGATGGCGGAGGTGATCAACCATTTGTCACAATTCACAAATGGAGAATCAATTATCGTTACCGACGTAGGACAGCATCAGATGGTAACATCCCGGTACTATCAATATAAAAATCCACGAACCAACGTGACTTCGGGAGGAGCGGGGACCATGGGTTTCGCATTGCCGGCAGCCATGGGCGCAAAAATGGCGATGCCCCACAAACAGGTGGTGGCGGTGATCGGCGATGGAGGCTTTCAGATGACGATGCAGGAGCTGGGAACCATCATGCAGTACAAGATCCCGGTGAAGATATTGATACTGAACAATAATTTTCTGGGCATGGTGCGTCAATGGCAGCAGCTCTTTCACGACAAGCGTTATTCATTCACCGAAATGGATAATCCTGACTTTGTGAGGATTGCCGAAGCCTATGGTATTCAGGCAAGGAAAGTCGAGCGGAGAGAAGATTTACAGGGTGCATTGAAAGAAATGCTGAGCGCAACATCATCGTACTTCCTTGAAGTGGTGGTGGGCAAAGAAGACAATGTGTTTCCCATGGTTCCCGCCGGTGCCGGTGTAGGAGAAGTATTGCTGGAAGCCCCAACCAAGAAATAATCGGAAGATTGAATATGAACTTGTCTTGTGCTTTACTTCTAAAGTCTAACATCTTCTTCCCATGAAGCAGGATTTCACCATGGAAGTGGCGTCGGATAATAATTTTTCTGTTCTCAACAGAATCATTAACATCCTCAACCGCCGCAGGGTGCGCATCAAGAAATTGATGGCCCATGAAAACGAAGATGACTTCCGCCGCGGAGGTGTCATCATGTTGCTCCACATGACACCGGACATGGCGGAGAAGGTAAAAGTGCAGTTGGAAAAACTGATTGAAGTGGAAGAGGTAAGTTACCATGAGGGCAGCACTTCTTACCTGGAACTCAGCGAACGCATCGTAGACGTCGATTAATAAATAGAATAACAAACAATTTAACCTTTGAATTATGGCTAAGATTAATTTTGGTGGAACGTTAGAAGAGGTTGTGACACGGGAAGAATTTCCCATGGAAAAAGCCGTGGAGGTTTTACGCAACGAGACCATTGCGATCATCGGATACGGTGTGCAAGGACCTGCCCAGGCCCTGAACCTCCGTGACAACGGTTTCAATGTCATTG
Organism: Cytophagales bacterium; assembly: GCA_043773645.1. Classification (GTDB taxonomy): domain Bacteria; phylum Bacteroidota; class Bacteroidia; order Cytophagales; family Cyclobacteriaceae; genus ELB16-189. Next base: position 2,623 of record JAYVEZ010000093.1, on the reverse strand, counting down.
TGGGTCAACGCAAAGGTTCCAAAACATGGGACAAGGCCGTTGAACATGGCTGGGTACCCGGGGAAACACTCTTTGAAATTGAGGAGGCAGCCAAGCGCGGAACGATTCTCGAATTCCTTCTCTCGGATGCGGGACAAATTGCTTTGTGGCCCACCATCAAGCCATTTCTGACAAAAGGAAAGACTTTGTATTTCTCTCATGGTTTTGGCATCACCTTCAAAGAGCAAACGGGCATTATCCCTCCGGCTGACATTGATGTAGTGTTGGCCGCACCCAAGGGATCGGGCACTTCGGTTCGCAGACTTTTTCTTCAGGGAAAAGGAATCAATTCAAGCTATGCCGTATTTCAGGATGCCACGGGTCATGCCAAAGCAAAGGCCATTGCACTGGGTATCGGCGTGGGATCAGGCTATTTGTTTGAAACCGATTTCAAGAAAGAAGTATTTTCAGACCTGACCGGTGAGCGCGGAACCCTCATGGGCGCAATCGCCGGAATTTTTGAAGCTCAATATGAAGTCCTCAGGTCAAAAGGCCACTCACCATCGGAAGCATTTAATGAAACCGTAGAAGAGCTTACACAAAGTCTCATGCCATTGGTGGCAGAGAACGGAATGGATTGGATGTATGCCAACTGTTCCACCACAGCACAACGCGGGGCATTGGATTGGAAGAAGAAGTTTAAGGCTGCAACCCTCCCTGTATTTAAAGAATTGTATGAAAGCGTGGCCAGCGGAGCTGAAGCAAAACGCACCATTGACACGTGCAGCAAACCTGACTACCGCGAAAAACTCGCAGAAGAGTTGAAAGAAGTCCGCGACAGCGAACTGTGGCAGGCCGGCGCAGCAGTAAGAAAACTCAGACCTGAAAAAGCCAAGGTAGAGGCCAGTATGATAAACTAAAATCCAGAACCCTCGAACCCGGAACCCGAAACCCGGAACTCGAAACTTAAAAATGAAATCCACCACCATCATAAACTCCCTTGACATCAACGCAGCCTACGATGTGCTGAAGCCCGTTGTTCTTAAAACACCGCTTCAGTTTCACCGCAAGCTGTCGGAGAAGTTCAAGTGCGAAGTATACCTCAAGCGCGAAGACCTGCAGGTGGTGCGCTCCTATAAAATCCGGGGCGCCTACAACCTGATCCAAAGTCTGACCGAAGAGCAGCGAAGCCGTGGGGTGGTGTGTGCCAGCGCAGGGAATCATGCACAAGGGGTAGCCTTCTCGTGTAAACTGTTGAACATCCACGGGGTGATCTATATGCCGGCCATCACGCCTAAGCAAAAGATCAACCAGGTAAGAATGTTTGGTGGCGAGCACATCGAGATTGTATTGATTGGCGATACGTTTGATGAATGTCAGGCGCACGCATTGGAATTTACGCATCACCAAAACAAGGTTTTTGTGCCACCATTCGATCATGTGAAAGTGATGGAGGGCCAGGGTACGGTAGGAAAAGAAATCCTGGATGACTTGTCGAACATAGACTTTGTGTTTGTGCCCATTGGTGGTGGAGGTTTGTGTGCAGGACTGGGAAGCTATTTCCAGACCTATTCGCCACAAACTAAGATCATCGGCGTGGAGCCACAGGGGGCGCCTTCGATGAAAGAGGCGTTGAAGGCCGGGAAGCCGGTGATTCTGGACTCGATCCAGCGCTTCGTCGACGGTGCCTCCGTAAAAAAAGTAGGTGATCTTACTTTCCCGATCTGCCGTGAAATTTTGTCGGACATGCTTCTTGTACAAGAGGGAAAGGCAAGTTCCACCATCCTTCAATTGTATAATGAAGATGCGATTGTGGCTGAGCCGGCTGGCGCTTTGTCTATTGCCGCACTGGATCAATATGCGAATCAACTGACGGGAAAAAAAGTAGTCTGCATTCTGAGTGGTGGTAACAATGACATTGACCGCATGCAGGAGATCAAGGAACGTTCCTTGTTGTATGAAGGATTAAAACATTATTTCATCGTGCGCTTTGCCCAGCGGCCCGGGGCTTTGAAGGAGTTTGTCAACCATATCCTCGGCCCCAATGATGACATTGTGCGCTTCGAGTTTATCCAAAAGCACAACAAGGAAACAGGACCGGCATTAATTGGTATCGAAGTAAAGGGGCAAGACGATTTCAAATCATTGATCACGAGGATGGATACGCATAAGTTGAATTACACCCTGATCAACCAGCACGAAAACTTATTTGAATACCTGGTGTAAATTAATTCGGTGATTCGGTGATTCGTTGATTCGGCGCTCATTGCCGAATCCTCGTCTCCTCCAAGTATATTCGGTTTTTGTAGTGACGGGAAATTAAAACAATCCTGCAGGAGTACCGATTTCCTCACAAAAGCAGGAGGCCTACCAAACGGATACCTTTTTTGCAGCTATTGAATCGATTGAAATTCATTGGTAGTGAAAGTTATAATTTTTTCGGACTTGTTCACGATGGAGTAACGCTGATAGCCTATCTTCGAATCAATTTTAAATTTCAAACAATGGCGCAAGGGCTTTTAATTGACATGGATGGCGTGGTGTATGGTGGCGATCTCATGATCCCCGGGGCTGATACATTCATAAAATACCTGGTAGCCCAGAACATACCCTTCAGTTTCATGACCAACAACAGCCAACGCAC
>JAYVEZ010000092.1:0-2926 GCA_043773645.1 Cytophagales bacterium | reverse complement strand
ACGCAGTTACAACCCTCTTCCCTCCTGCTCACTATGAAAATTGATCCTCACTACTCCGAAAAATTTGAATCCCGTCACATCGGACCTGATTCCGTGCACATTGCAGAAATGCTTAAGGCTGTGAAAGCTAGTTCGGTAGACGAACTGATTGCTCAAACCGTTCCGGCAACGATCCGCTTGCGCGAAGCCTTGAACCTACCAGAAGCCAAATCAGAGTTTGAGTTTCTAAGACAGTTCAGGAAGATGATGTCGAAGAACAAGATTTTCAAATCTTTTATCGGTACTGGATATTACAATACGATCACGCCAGGTGTTATCCTTAGAAATATTTTGGAAAACCCAGGTTGGTATACTGCTTACACTCCCTATCAGGCCGAGATAGCACAGGGCCGCCTCGAGGCGTTAATTAATTTTCAAACGTTGATCATTGACCTGACTCAGTTGGAGATCGCCAACGCCTCACTGCTGGATGAGGCCACGGCCGCAGCAGAAGCCATGCATGTATTGTATGCTTCCCGCAAGGGCGCCAAGAAAAATGCCGCCAAATTCTTCGTAGACAAAAATGTGTTTCCTCAAACCATTGATTTGCTGAAGACCCGGTCGGCTCCCATTGGAATTGAATTGATCATAGGTGATATCGAAAAACTTGACATCACTGATCCGGCATTGTTTGCTGTTTATATTCAAAACCCGAACAACAACGGTGCCATCAAAGACTACACAGCATTCGTTGATTCGGCCCACGAGAAAGAAGTCTTTGTGATCATGGGCACTGACCTCATGAGCCTGGTGCTGATGAAGTCTCCCGGAGAAATGGGAGTTGACATCGCGGTGGGATCCTCTCAGCGGTTTGGTGTGCCGATGGGCTTCGGTGGTCCGCACGCTGCATTCTTTGCCACACGCGATGAATTCAAAAGGCTCATGCCAGGACGGATCATTGGGGCGTCAATCGACGCAAAAGGAAATCCAGGCTACCGCATGGCATTACAAACGCGCGAGCAACACATTCGCCGCGAGAAAGCCACCTCAAACATTTGCACTGCCCAAGTCCTTCTTTCGGTGATGGCCGGGATGTATGCCGTGTATCATGGACCGGAAGGGCTGAAGAAAATTGCTGGTCGCATCCATGGACTTACCACCATGCTGGAAATTGGCCTGAAAGAAATGGGATTAAAGCAACTGAATGAAAATTACTTTGATACCCTCAAGATCGCTGTCGCGGACAAGAATGCCATCGAACGCGAAGCATTGAATCATGAAATCAACTTCCGCTACTTTGAAGATGATCATGTCGGAATCTCAATTGATGAAACCACATCCGCCGAAGACATCAACAAGATCCTTTTGATTTTTGCCTCGGCTTTGAAAAAATCCGTTGCGGGCCGTGGCGATGCAGAGGAAAAAATCCATTGGCCTGAATCATTGATCCGGAAATCAGCCTTCCTGAAGCATCCCATTTTCAACTCACACCACAGCGAGCATGAGATGCTTCGATACATTAAGAGGCTGGAAAATAAAGACCTTTCCATGGTTCATTCCATGATCTCTCTTGGTTCATGTACCATGAAACTCAATGCCACCTCGGAAATGATCCCTGTGACATGGCCTGAGTTGGGTCAAATTCATCCGTTTGCCCCTGCAAGCCAGACAAAGGGTTATACAGAAATGATCAATCATTTGGAACAGTGGCTGAAAGAAATTACCGGATTCACCGGCGTGTCGCTCCAACCCAACAGCGGAGCTCAGGGTGAATACGCCGGGTTAATGGTCATCCGGGCATATCACCAAAGTCGCGGTGAAGGTCATCGGAATATTGCCCTGATCCCCTCATCGGCCCATGGCACCAACCCAGCCAGCGCCGTGATGGCGGGGATGGAGGTAGTCGTGGTGAAGTCGGATGAAGATGGCAAAGTGGATCTCGTTGACCTCCATGCAAAAGTGGAGCAACACAAAGGCCAACTCGCGGCATTGATGGTGACCTATCCATCCACCCACGGTGTTTTTGAAGAAGCGATCATTGACATCTGTCAGACGATTCATGCAAATGGTGGTCTGGTGTACATGGATGGTGCGAACATGAATGCGCAGGTGGGATTGACTTCACCCGCCATCATCGGCGCCGATGTCTGTCACCTCAACCTGCACAAAACATTTTGCATTCCTCATGGAGGCGGTGGACCCGGCATGGGCCCCATCTGTGTGAATGATAAGTTGAAACCTTTTCTACCGGGACACGCGGTTATCAAGACCGGAGGGAATGAAGCGATCACAGCCATATCGGCGGCCCCCTGGGGAAGTGCGAGCATCCTCGCCATCTCCTATGCCTACATTGCCATGATGGGCGGCGATGGATTGACGAACGCTACCAAGATTGCCATCCTCAATGCCAACTATATCAAAGACAAACTCAGCGGTCATTACAAGATCTTATACACTGGCTCACATGGACGCTGTGCCCACGAGATGATTGTCGATTGTCGCGATTTCAAGAAATTTGGAGTTGAAGTAGAGGACATCGCCAAGCGCCTGATGGATTACGGCTTCCACGCCCCAACCGTTTCTTTCCCCGTGGCGGGAACCCTCATGATTGAACCAACCGAGAGCGAGCCAAAACAAGAGCTCGACCGGTTCTGTGATGCCTTGATTGAAATCAGGAATGAAATCAAAGAAGTGGAAGAAGGCAAGGCAGACAAAGAGCAGAACGTATTAAAAAATGCTCCCCACACCGCAGCCGTCATCACTGCCAATGAATGGGATCTTCCTTACAGCCGTCAAAAAGCTGCTTATCCGTTGCCCTTCGTAAAAGAGGCAAAGTTCTGGCCCAGCGTAAGCAGGATTGATAATGCTTATGGGGATAGGAATCTGGTGTGTAGTTGCTTGCCGATGGAGGCGTATGCGAAGTAGTTATTTGGTGATGTGGTGATTT
>JAYVEZ010000091.1:0-2352 GCA_043773645.1 Cytophagales bacterium | reverse complement strand
ACGGCGATGGAGTCAACAATTTCAAAATAGCCGGTTCGCACCTGTTGGGGAAATCGCTGCTGAAATTTTATCTCGCCCTTTTTGGCGTTGCCCATCACGTCGTGGTTGCCCAAGAGCGCCATCACCGGGATTCCTGCATTGCGGCAGTTGGCAAGATAACGATCCATATTTTTCCATTTCTTTTCCTGATAGCCCAATGCAACAACATCTCCCAGGATAAATAAGGCGTTGGGTTTTTGTTGGACAATATCCGCCATGATGATTCCTGTTGCTATTTCGTTTTGATTTGAACGCAGCGCGATTTTCTCAACCCACATCGGCGCTTGGGTGTCACTGACAAAGGCGATCTCGGACTGAGCCTGGCTCCTGGTGGGAAGCGTTGCAAGCAGAAGGGATGTGATTATGAACAGGTTCTTGCCAACGCCGCTTTGGCGAATCCAGATCATAAAATCGATGATGGGTAAATATTTCAATGTCCCCGGAAGTTATTTGACCCGAAAGTTAAGGTTTGTCGGGGCTACACCATCCACTTTTTCCACCACGACTGAAATACGACCAGGCCCCAGATCCGTGCATGTACATCGCCAGGATTCAGGGAGAAGAGTTTTCGTTTGAGTTTCCTGATTTCGGCGTACTCGAAAATACCTTGTTCCCGGATAAATTTCTCAGACAGCAGGCTGTCGCGTATTTCGGATTTCATTTCTGACCTTAACCATTTCAAAAGGGGCACTTCAAATCCCTTCTTGGGGCGATTGTATAATTCAGGCGGGAGAATGTCTTTGAATGCATCCTGAAGAATTTTCTTTCGCATCCCACCATCAATTTTATAATCATCGGGTAAGCTGAAAAGAAAGTTGACCACTTCGTAGTCGAGGAACGGTACGCGTACTTCCAGGCTATTGGCCATGCTCATCAAATCCACTTTTGTCAGCATGTCATTGGCAAGCACCAGATGCATGTCGGTGAGCAAGATGTCATTCATTGATTCCTGGTCTGGAATCGTTTTGAGTATTTCGGCTTTTCGGGACTGATATTGATGTAAAATATTCACCAGGGTAGCCTTCGAAAGCAGTTTTCCGGCGGCGGATTCACTGGCAAATCCGGCCCACCGCCAATATCGCTCGCGTGCTGAGAGGCGTGACCCTTCTGCAAACCGGTTGAGTTGCCTCACGGTATTTGAAAGGGGAGCATGACGTGATTTCGGGAGGAGTTTCCATAAGGGTCCAAGGGCTGCCGCTGTATTTTCTTTCCAACTGGGATGCAATGTGCGGTAGGATGCCGAGTGTTTGTTATATCCGCCAAGCAGCTCATCAGCACCATCTCCTGAGAGCGCAACGGTTGCGTGCTTCCGCGTCTCTTTACTCAATATATACACAGCGATAGCAGAGGAGTCAGCGAAAGGCTCATCAATATAATCGAGAACGGAATGGACATGCTCATACATATCCCTGTTGGTAAGAGAGAATACAGTGTGGTTTGTATTGAATTTCTTGGCGACGGCTGTGGCGTACTTCGTTTCATCGAAATACTTTTCATCTTGAAAGCCAATGGAGAACGTCTTTATATCTGGTTTGTGCCGGCTGGCCAGGGCAGTCACGACTGAGGAGTCGATGCCACCACTGAGAAAGCAACCGAGGGGGACGTCAGACACCAACCTGCGTTTTACCGACTCTTCCAGCAGGTTCTTAAACTGTTCTTTTGCTGTTTCGTAGGAAATACTTTCGGTTTTTCCAGCACTTGAATCATAAGGTATCTCGTAGTATTGGCCTACTGACAACTGCCGGCTTTTTATTTTTATCCACTGCCCTGGCATCAACTTTTTCACTTTCGTGAAAATGGTATCCGGAGCCGGTATATAATTCAACTGCAGGTAAGTGAATAGAGACGCATGGTCAATTTCTTTGTCAATTCCGTAGGCCAACAGCGATTTCATTTCGGAAGCGAACAGGAATTTGTCGTCATCAAATAAATAGACGAGTGGTTTGATACCAAATCGGTCGCGGGCCAGGAAGAGTGTTTGTTCAAGCTGGTCGTAAATGCAAAATGAAAAGAATCCATTGAGTTTGCTTAAACAGGCCGTTGAATACTGGATGAAGAGTTTGAGCAGGACTTCTGTGTCTGATTCTGTGATAAAGGAAATGCCTATTTGCCTGAGGTCTTCGCGCAGTTCGCGGTAGTTGAAAATTTCTCCGTTGAAGATGATGCAATAGCGCTTGCTTTCATCCCACATGGGCTGATGGGCCAGGGATCGCTTATCGATGACCGAAAGTCGCCGGTGACCGAGACATACCCATTCATCGACATGGATATCCTGAAAATCGGGACCCCGCGAAGAAAGCGCCTGTGTAGCGG
>JAYVEZ010000090.1:0-2290 GCA_043773645.1 Cytophagales bacterium | reverse complement strand
ATGCTGCCGCCGAAACCTGGCATGCTATTGAACTTTCCATAACTCTGCCATCCATTGATAATCCATGGCTCAATTTTGAGATTCTTGGTTGGAAAAATTTGTATCCTGATTCCGTTGAAAAACCAGGGAGTATTATCTGAAGTATAGGATGCCTGGTATTCCCAGTTTTCTGCCTGATAGAATGAATTTAGCCCGATATAAGACATAAATAATCCGGCATCCACATTGATACCATACCATTTGTTGAAATGATAGCCGGCATAGGCTTCACTTAAGTAGCGATATACATTCGCAAGTTCATATTGACCAACGTACGGGCTGAGGTCATTTCTTGGAATGATGGTTGAGCGGGTGCCAAACTGTGTCATGAATCTTCCTCGGACATTGTCCACACTGAAGTCTCCTCCAAAATGCAGAGCCGATAACTGCATTTCATTGTTTCGGGCCAGTGCCGTTGAGCCAACGACCGTGTGGTCAATGGGATTGTTAAAGGAGTAGTTGTAGTTAACATCGATCAGAATCATGGGTGTGAAATACTTATTGTTTTTGAAGACAGAAGAATCCCTTCGGTCTGCTCCATTTTGCCAAGTTTGATCGATGCCATTAAACGGTATCTTTTCCTGAGCCATCGCCATCATCCATAATGAAAGAAGCATGGTGCTTAGGATAATTGTTTTGAAACTTGTTTTCATAGTACGGCGATTAAGTCAAAGACTATTTCATGTTGTCTGGCCCTATATTCCAAGATGTGCAAATGATCCGCGATAGGGCATTTGAATTGCCAATGACATGTTTGTAAATAAATCATTTAATGAAGCCATCTGTGGTAGGCTATTTTTCTTTGATTTTCCGGGTGAGTTCCGCTCCAGTGAGATCGATGTAACTTCACATCGCAGATCAGCATGTGAATGGCCTCTTGCCTCATTCGCTTCAATCCTTGTTTTCATCCTCTGCCGCCCATCACGAAAAATCCTTCCTTCAAGATTATTTTGGTAGAAGGAGCTTTAACCTCATCTCTTCATCGATGATGAGAACGCCGGCTTGCATTATTTTTTCTTTTCATTCACCAGCTCTCCGATGATCCGAAGTCCATCGAGGGTCAGCAACGGATCAACGATTTGGAAAAATCCTTTCAACGATGTGATCACAAAAGATAGTCCCCCGGTAGCAATGGCAGGACATTCGACTTTCAGTTCGTGACGAATTGTTTGGACAAGATGTTTAACCAGGCCTTCATACCCGATCACAATTCCCGATTGAATGGCTGTGACCGTATTTTTCCCCAGCGCCGAGGTGGGCATCTCCAACGGGACGTCAAATAGTTTGGCGGTGTTTTGCGAAAGGGCCCTGACAGCAGTACGCAGCCCGGGAAGAATGGATACCCCCAAGATTTTGCCATCACCGGAGACGGTGGTAAATGTAAGCGCGGTTCCAAAGTCGACGACTATGCATGTTTGCTTCAGCTTGAAATACGCCGCCATTGCATTGGCAACAAGATCGGATCCAATTTCGTATGGATTCAATACTTCAAGGGGCAATTTTTCATAAACCCCCGGGCCCAGCATCACCGGCTCGCGGTGAAAGAGGGATCGAACGACATTCTTGATTTTATCTGTCAGCCCGGGCACCACACTGCTGATCACGATGGTATCCACCTGCTCAATGGGCAACGAGGCTTCAAGGAAATAATCCCTGACCTTGATACCATAAAAAAGTTCAGGTTGATCAATCCGCGAGGGGATGCGCCACACCTGCCAGGCATTTTGCTTCCACAAACCCATGGTGATATCACTGTTTCCGACGTCGAGAGCGAGGAGCATAGCAGTTTGGGAAATTGACGATGCGAATGTGGAGATAATTTTAATATTATTATAGCCGAATGTGATGAATGCATCAACTGGCAGAGGTTATCACAACCGTGAATTAATTTTAGTCCATGCGATCAAAAAAGAAAGGAAGTCACCGGAGATCGATAGATGAAATTGTAGAAAGCCTTCCCGGTGAAGAAAGGGTCATTGTAAATCGGTTGAGGACGCTCATTCTTGAATGCCTGCCTACAGCCACCGAAAAAAATCTCTATGGTGCACCATTCTATACCCACCACCGGATGATCTGTTTCATTTGGCCACCATCCATTTATTGGGCATCGAAGAACCGGTCCTTAAAGGTGAAGGGAGTGACCCTTGGGTTTTGTCAGGGAAATTTGATGTCGAATGAGGATGGAATTCTGTTGAAGGAGAACAGACGCAAAATGCTTTGCATGTACTTTAAATCCATCAAAGAAATTAGG
>JAYVEZ010000089.1:0-9024 GCA_043773645.1 Cytophagales bacterium | reverse complement strand
AAGAACCTGGAGCTTAAGGCGCAGATCATTTCAGAGGTGACGGATTTTGCTGTGTTCCAATCCGATCGAATCAAGGAATGGAACCAGAAGACCTCGCAGATTATTGCTATCCAAAAGAAATGGGAAGCCATTGGCGCCGTGCCCCGTGCCAAGGCGAAAGACAGCAACAAGAAATTCTGGTCAGCGTTCAAGACTTTTTTCAACAACAAAGGAATCTTCTTCAAGAAACTCGATGAATCACGCCAGCAGAATCTGGAACTCAAGAAAGAATTGATTCAAAAGGCAGTGGCGGTGCAGGGTAACCAGGACTGGGACAAGACGGCCAATGAACTGAAGGCGTTGCAGGCTCAGTGGAAAGAGATCGGACCGGTGCCCGAGAAGTTGCGTGAGAGTATTTTTGCTGAATTCAAGACGGCCTGCGATCACTTCTTTGAACAGCGGCGCGTCAAGTTTGAAGAGGCCGACAAGGAGCAATCCGATAACATGATGAAGAAGGAAGCCATTTGTTCTGAGTTGGAGCGAATGGTGACTGAAAAGAATGGCACCCTTGGACAGTTGAGAGAACTGCAGCGAAGTTTTCACTCGATTGGCTTTGTTCCGAGGCAGTCCATGGCTTCTATTAAGTCCCGCTTCTCTGCGGCGATGGATAAATTCCTGGGTTCCCTTGAACAGGTGAGCCAGGAGGACAAGGACAAGGCCATGCTGGAAATTCAGTTAGAGAATCTAAAAACGGATCCGGATGCCAGTCATAAGATTCACACCCGGGAGCAGGTCTTGCGCAAGAAGATTACCAAAGCTGAGAATGATATTGCTACGTTGAAGAACAACCTTGAATTCTTTGCCCGTTCCAAGTCAAAGAATGCAGATGAGCTCAGGGCCGACGTCAATGCGAAGATTGATGCCTCGGCCCAGGAATTGGTCCAGTTGAAGAGCCAATTAAAGCTTTTGAAAGCAGCGATGTAGGCATTTGCAAAACCGCCTACTTCCTGTATTTTTGCACCTCGTTTTATTTGGTAAGGCATTTAGCATTAAACATTTACCATTTAACATTGTTTTTCGCCTCCTTAGCTCATCCCGATAGCCATCGGGAGGTAGAGCAACTGACTTATCCAATCTACAGAGGTCAATATGTTTTCCGGACTGTTTCAAATTCCAGAGGAATCAAGCGGTGTTGATCATTATATTGAAATGCAATTCTCCTGAATGTAGCAATTGGAGAGTTGATGTTAGATGTTCAGTGTTTACATTCTGCATTCATGTTCCCTGGATAGATTCTATATCGGGCAAACTGAGGATTTCAATTCTCGAATGGCTTGGCACCGCGAAAAAATATTTGAGGGCAGTTATACGGCTCAAGCAAACGACTGGGAGCCTTTTATCATTATTGACTGCAAAAGCCGCAAACAAGCCGTCGATATTGAAAATCACATCAAAAGGATGAGGTCAAGTGTGTATATCCACAATCTCAAGAAATACGGTGAAATAATAGATCGCTTGAAAAGCAAATACGCTAAGTGAGTGATCCAGTACCAATCGCATACTTCCTATATTTTGGCCTCCTTAGCTCATCCAGATAGCCATCTTCCCGATAGCCATCGAGGTAGGGCAACTGACTTATCCAATTTACAGGGCACTTGTAAAATCGCATACTTCCTGTATTTTTGCACCTCGTTTTATTTGGTAAGGCATTTTGCATTAAACATTTACCATTTAACATTGTTTTTCGCCTCCTTAGCTCAGCTGGTAGAGCAACTGACTTGTAATCAGTAGGTCGTTGGTTCAATTCCGACAGGGGGCTCTTAATCTTTATAAACCGCATTCTTGAACCAGGATGGCGGTTTTTTTTAGTCAGCCTGTTGTTGGTGTTGTCACCAACAACAACCGAAAGCCCATTGATAGCCGATAATTCAATTATTCGTATAAACTGGAGCGAATTAAGCCTTCATCGATACCACGTTTGCATTTTCTAAAACACGCTTCACTGACCTCACACAAAGTGAATGACGAGATGAGTGTATTTATAAGTATGCGGTTTAGTGACGTGATGTCAAGTGGTCGGTGACAACACCGACCACAGGAAAAATTTGTCACGAGCCAAACTTCAATCCTGATAAATACTGCGCAATCAATTGGTATCCGCTGTCATTGGGATGAATCCCGTCATCAGTAAGCAGGGATCCGGGACTTGCGCTTTTGCTCATCACATCATAGACATTTCCACTTACACACCCCTTTGCGGTTGCTACTGCCAATACAGCGTTGACATAAGCCTGGAGGCGGGCATCATCCCATACAGTGCCGCAAGACCCAAAATAGTAATAGTTTTTGGCAAAAGTCGGAGTGACAAGTACAATCTGGGAATATTTCCAGCCTTTTGTGTTGACCGCGAAATCGCACACGCTGGACAGCGTGCTTTGAAAGGAACCAGGAGTCATTGTACCGTTGTTGATCCCCACATCATTCATACCCAGCGCGATGAACAAGGCGCTGTTTGTTGTAGTCTTGGTCGGAATAGTGCTTTGATCGAACACCGGATGTCCACTACAACTCTCCCCATTCTGCAATGCCTCGCCGAGGACTGCGGCGTTTTGTTCCGACCAATTCAAAGCAACACAAAGAAGAGTTGTCCAACGGTTGGCCTGAATGGATGCTCCATATCCGTACGCAATGGAGTCGCCAATAAACACAGCAGTCTTGACTGACGGTCCTCCGGCTGGCTGAACCGATGATTTTGAACAGCCAAGCAAAAAGGCCATCAGGCAGAGGAGGGTTTTTATTTTTTTCATAGAACGCGGTTAAGTCTTTTTAAGAGCCGCGACCGGCGGGAAATCGGACAAGGTTGAGCACACAATGCACATCAATGAATAAGGGTGACGGTTGTGCTAAGATGAGTTCTCAATCTTGTTATTGTAATGTACGATTTTTTTCTTTCCACCAAGTCTAGCGCGAGGGATTAGCGGGCTGAGAGACTTGGACCCATCATATTGAAGTCTATGACTTGTGGATTTAAATCAAGAGTATAATAGTAATGCGGGACGACCGAGGTCCAAGTTGGTCCAAATTTGAAAGAGGACATTGGTCAATCGGGAGATGCTGGTCGCGGATTTGCAATCCCGACCCACTTCGGAGCGGATTTGTAATCCATATTACTTTCAGATTTAAGTGCACGCTGTATGATGAAAACGTCATGAAAACCGGATTCTTCCAAAAGCGTTCGTTCCATAGATTCGCACCATGGGATTCAAGTATTTCATCCGCAGTGATAAACTTCACTTTCTTACGCCACGATTGTGGATTGGATTGATGTGCTTGCCAGAAGAGAATTGGCCAACGTTGTCACCAACCACGACCGAAAGTCAAATAAAGCACTGGCAATTCAATTACTCATTTAAACATGAGTGAACCAAGTCTTCAGTTATATCACGTTTGTATTTTATAACACACACTTCACTAGCCTCCCACAAAGCGAATGACTAGATGAATGGTCTTTATGAGTAAGTAGTTTTAGTACAGTGATGTCAAGTGGTCGGTGACAACACCGACCACAGGCAAATCGCTGGGACCGGCACTCCGAAATACTCGATTCTGACATGCCATTAGAGCCCTTTTGACCCGTTTAGATATAGTCACGGTATAGTGTCGATGGCGTATCGGTACAATCCTTAACCAATCGTGCTACAATCGTCTTCCAATCGTTCTCCAATCTCAATGTCTATTTTCTTGGTTTCGGAAGCAAATCCCATGTTTGGATCGTCCATAATGCTACAATTGAGCTAATTATTAGGTTTCTGCCTTTGCAGATTCCGGGTAGTCAAGTCTTCCGACCTGGCTGCCAGCGATCTCCAGCAATGTTTTCCTGTAGACTTACCACAGGAATCATCAAACGGATCTCCCAGCAAAAAGTGGTGATGTTCCTAAAGAAAAACTTAGACTTTTCAGCCTGTGGTCGGTGTTGTCACCAAACACAACCGAAAGCCCATTGATCACCGATAATTCAATTATTCGCATAAACCCGAGCGAACTTTGCCTTCATCGATACCACCTTTGCATTTTCTAAAACACACTTCACTGACCTCACACAAAGTGAATGACGAGATGAAGTGTTTCAGCCTGTGGTTGGTGTTGTCACCAACCACAACCGAAAACCCATTGATCACCGATAATTCAATTATTCGTCTAAACCGGAACGAACTAAGCCATCATCGATGCCACGTTTACATTTTCAAAAACACACTTCACTGACCTCACACAAAGTGAATGACGAGATGAGTGTATTTATAAGTATGCGGTTTAATGAAGTGATGTCAAGTGGTCGGTGACAACACCGACCACAGGCTATGGCTTCTAGCTCCCAAACAATTTAAAGCCCACGACGATCTGAAAAACATTGTTTTTCAAAGAACTGCCACTGGGTGCGCCCTTGGCGATGTTCGAAAGGCCCAGGCAGTACCTTAGTCCCGCATTAAACGGACCGAAGTCAACCCCAACCCCAAACGTACCACTGATGTCGGATCCATTTAATTGGTCTTTGATGTCGATGGTGGTTCCTCCTGATACACTTTTGGCCGATGCCAAAATACTCACTTGAGGCCCTGCAAGAAAATGAACGTTGGAAGTAACATTGTACCTGAACAGTACCGGAATACTGAAATAGTTCAGCTTTTCTACATTGGAACCTGACTTGGCGCCAATCGATGAATAAAAGAGCTCGGGCTGCAATCCTATTTTATCGCTCAACATGAATGTTGCATAGCCGCCCAGGAGGAAACTTGTGCGGGTATCATAGGAAATACTGGCCCCGGACCCGGAAGCCGTTTCGTTTGCGAAATTCAAGCCGCCGCGAGCGCCTATACTGAAACCTTGGGCTTGGGCACCGATAGCCCCCATAAACACAAGGCCAATCGAGAAGAATAGTTTTTTCATAAGGATGTTTGTTTAATGTGTAAAGATTTTCAATGATTTGAACAGGATTCCCGTCCAGTCCACTACCGGATATACTGAAAATATTGTGCCAGCCAAAGGCAATGGGTGGCCCTGCGGGGACAGCCTGTGGTTGGCTAATGAAGTCCTGTCAGGGAGTCGTTGACAACAGTAACCACATGCAAATGGCGTTGAAGTCCAGTCACACCCATTCATTGACCAATCGCATCGGTTCGATGGGATTGCGTTCTTAGGCGCTGTGCATCTGATCAAATACCACCGCTTGCAGGTTTATGGTCTTCTCCCCAAACGCCATGTTTGGCCAATTGAGGTATCACCACAAACGTGATCAACAGTGTCGCGGCCAGCAGCGGAATAAACAGAATAGGGAATATGGCTGCCACGATTAACAACAGAACGATGATGAACTTTTTCATAATGGTGTTATTTTGGTTTCGTACCTCATGCCTTAGACAATGTTAAAGATACCAAAGCAATTTGCCCTGGGACATGACGGTGGTCATCACCATGCAAAACATATTTTGTGAGGGGCTTGTTTCTTCAGACTGAAAGCTATTTTTTACGCAGTCATACAGAAAATATAGTTGAATTTTTCAGCATGTGCTTTGGCAATCTGCTGTTTTGAACTTGTCGAATCCAGTTTTGAGTCTCAATTGAAATCATTGATCTTTGCGCACCCTGAAAGCTTGCTTCGCCATTGATCTTATGAGTTTGGTGTTCGACTAAAAGGATTGATATTTTTTTGACTTTGCAGAAGCTTCCCTTGAATGAGAATCAAACGAAATAAGAGATTTGTCACAATCCTGATCCTCGGTCTGCTCTCCGCCCTCGGTCCATTCTCGATCGACATGTACCTCCCGGGGTTTCCGGTCATCGCGGCCGACCTCCATACCAGCATCGACTATGTCGCTTATTCCCTCTCAAGCTTCTTTATCGGGATCAGCCTCGGTCAGTTGTTATACGGTCCATTGCTGGACCGGTTTGGCAGGAAACGGCCCTTGTATGCAGGGCTGGTGATGTACATCCTGGCATCCATTGGCTGTGCGCTTTCTCCCACCATTGAGGTGCTCATCGTACTCCGCTTCTTCCAGGCTTTGGGTGGTTGTGTTGGGATGGTGGCACCCAGGGCTATGGTGCGGGATGTTTTCCCTTTAAATGAAAATGCAAAAGTCTTCTCCCTGCTCATATTGATCCTTGGCGTTTCGCCGATCATTGCACCCACCGTGGGTAGTTTTATCATTGGATCATTTGGATGGAATCATGTGTTCACCGTGCTTACCGTTTTGGCGTTCCTTACCTTGCTTGTGGTGATCTATTGGTTGCCGGAAAGCCGGGAACCGGATCCAACTTTTTCGCTCCTGCCTAAAGCAATTCTCACAAGCTTTGCCACGGTACTCAAAGAGCCTCAGTTCTATACCTATGCTCTGGCAGGAGGTATCTCTTCTGCTGGTCTGTTTGCATACCTGGCCGGTTCACCTTTTGTCTTTATGGAGTTGTTCCATGCGACTGAGCAACAGTATGGAATGGTGTTTGGCCTGATTGCGGCTGGGTTAATTACTTGCAGCCAACTCAATACCCTGTTACTCAGAAAATTCAGCAGCAATCAAATTATTAATGTTGTGCTCCTGGTGCAGACCATGGTAGGCATTACCCTGCTCGCTGGAACTTTGACCGAAGGACTGGGATTGTATTCCACTATTTTCCTGATCTTCCTTTTCTTAAGCTGTCAAGGCTTCAATTTCCCAAATTCCTCGGCATTGTCCATGGCACCGTTTACCCGTGAGGCGGGGAGTGCGTCGGCACTTATGGGCGCCCTTCAGATGGGATTCGGTTCGCTGGCCTCGGCGCTGGTGGGTTTTTTAAGCGATGGTACGGCTGTGCCGATGGCAGGGGTGATGGCGGGTTGCGCTTTCACAGGATTTGTGATCCTAATGCTGGGCAACACCCGCATCCGATACAAAGCAAAGAACAGAGATATCGAAGAGCAGGCGTTGGATATGATTGAGAAGTATTAGGGAAGTTGAAAGCTTAAAGCTTAAAGTTGAAAGTTGAAAGATGTAGCGCCTGCTAATGCTGTGACAACGAATATAGAAAAATGGCGAGGATGACTCCGCCGATGACTGCCAGTGCAATCTTGAATGTACTGTAAGGTCTTTCGCCCTGGACTTCTCTGTACGGGCATTGATGATCAACTGATGGATCTTGTTTTTATACTGATAGCCACTTACCCAAACGGGTAGCAATAGGTGTTTGAAAGTTGGGTTGCCTGTCACCTCCGATTTCGCGCCTGGTGGTGTTGGAGATGGCATCTTGCATCTCGACCTTGCCATCCATGTAAGCGGTCGGCAGATCGGTTGAATAAGACTCAGCCCGGAAGCCGCTCAGGCATTGTACTCAACCACATTCTTAAGATCCCATGGCTCCAGGGCTCCTTGTTCTACTGTAATAACTTCTTGACATCCTGCGTGATGCGAACAGCGGCCCTTCGACCACAATGGCCCGCCTGGACCACAAACTCGTTGTTATCAAATGCTTTTTCCCGATACGTAGTGCCGTCTTTGTTTTCTCCGGCGATCATCTGATCAACACTTCGGTTATTGGTGAGATTCTCATCCTTCTCTTTGTCCGCTTCCCAGGCAATCGGTGACGTTCCTCCGATCTTCAGGACGGTGCCAGATGTCTTTAAGCCAGCCAGGGTGAGTTCACGCACCATACCATTATCCTTTGATTTTACATCTTTCACCGTGTCGAGTTTGGTGCTCTCATGGAGTTCCAACGAGAGGATCCTGACTTCAAATTCAGGAGCAACGTTATCAATAATGACATGGTTGTTGATTAATTCTCTTGTAAGTTCGTCCATATAAGATTTTCGGTATTCAGCATCCGTATGCTTGCTGGCAAAATTGGAGTTCCCAACGTTCTTGATGGTGACAGGGAAGTCGTTGTTAATGGAGATATGGACCTCACGTTCCAGGGGTTTGGCTACGTAGCAACTTTCAAGGCATAAGGTCGCCAGGACAACCGAAAAAAAGAGACGTTTGTGTTTGTTCATGATGGGTTAGCTGGGAGGCAGGAAAGTTAATAATGATTATTTACAAATCATGAATACTTCCCTGGGATTCTTCGCTTGCATCAGTGACATTGAAACCTTAGCCTTCGGAATCGCCGAATAATTTTCCCTTGCTGGCTTTGGCATACCACCTACCAAATTAATTCGCCCTTGATTCCGTGATCCAAAAGCCTCATTATTTATTAACTTTATAGAAAAATGAAAATCTTCAACGGGTTAGTAACAATCCTTGCTTGTTTGACGCTTCTCACGGGTTGCAGCAAAAGCAGTTCCGGCCCCAGCTCGGCTGAAGGTAAATGGACCTACACCACGCCCGATGGTAAAATTGTCGTGACGTTTGACCTGGTGAAGACATCCGCGGGTTCCCTCGATATCCAAAATCAGACCATGAAGATTGATGGGACAACCTATAATGCGGAGAAACAAGTTTCAGGCGTGACACTTCCTGCTATTGGCACCATGCGCATCAATGCAAATGATGCCAAGGCGGTCTATCCATATTATATTCTCTTTACCAACGGATCTGTGAGCAGCGATTTCAAACGCATCGATGTGCCAGATGGAGAAGATACCTTTCCATGGGGTATAACCAAGACCCTTAAAACGGTGGCCATCACACGTCCATGATTTCTTACTGATTGGCTTCTTCAATCAACTTAATAACTTGCCCCTGAAACCTCTATGCTAAAGTTGTTCACACTCTCATTTGTGCTGTTTGTCTTCGGACAATCTGAGGTGCCCAATAAGCCCAATGAAGAATTTAAGTTAGACCTTGACTTTAAATTCAAGCAACGCCCCGCATCCAACCCTGGAACCTTTGAACCAGAGGGCAACAGGGAGGAATTCGACAAGCTGAAATACGGTGGTGGCCCATTGCCCTACCTGATCCTCAACCTGACCATTCTCAAACTGGCTGAAGGAGAAGTCAGGCTGCGGGTAATCAATGGCCTGGGTGATGTCTTGATTTCCAGAAAAGCAGAAACAGATAAAATCTTCTCCCTGGATCTTGGCTT
>JAYVEZ010000088.1:0-4035 GCA_043773645.1 Cytophagales bacterium | reverse complement strand
TTTTCCTTCTTCACATCTTCGATGGCATCTTCATACTTCACAATGTCATCGGGAACGTGAATGTTGTTCATGTGCACGCGGGCACCAGCTTCATCAAGTACGTCGATGGCCTTGTCTGGAAGGAAACGGTCGCTGATGTAGCGATCCGAAAGTTTCACGCACGCATCAATCGCCTCTTTGGTATAGGTGACATGATGATGTTCCTCGTATTTTTCTTTGATGTTGTCAAGGATCTGTATGGTCTCCTCCACGGATGTGGAATCCACCATCACCATCTGGAAGCGACGGGCCAATGCGCCATCCTTCTCTATATATTGACGGTATTCATCCAGCGTGGTTGCGCCAATGCATTGAATTTCTCCGCGTGCCAGGGCAGGCTTGAACATGTTGGAAGCATCCAATGATCCGGAAGCTCCACCCGCACCGACGATGGTATGAAGTTCATCAATAAATAATATGACGTCCTGGGATTTTTCCAGTTCGTTCATCACGGCCTTCATGCGTTCTTCAAACTGACCACGGTACTTGGTGCCTGCTACCAGGGAAGCCAAATCCAGGGTCACTACACGTTTGCCAAACAAAACACGGGAAACTTTCTTTTGAATGATGCGCAGCGCCAGACCTTCAGCGATGGCTGTCTTTCCCACGCCGGGTTCACCGATCAGAATCGGATTATTCTTCTTGCGGCGTGACAGGATTTGTGCAACGCGTTCAATTTCTTTTTCACGACCGACTATCGGATCGAGCTTGTTGTCTTCGGCGAGTTTTGTAAGGTCCCGTCCGAAATTATCCAATACGGGTGTGCGTGATTTTTCTACACCCTTCTTCTCTTTGCCAGCGCCTCCTGCACCCGCTCCACCGCTCCCAAACATTTTGGAAGAGTCGTCATCGGGATCGTCGGTGTCTTGGGAAGCCATCGGCTGGTCATGTTGG
Source organism: Cytophagales bacterium (assembly GCA_043773645.1). Lineage (GTDB taxonomy): Bacteria > Bacteroidota > Bacteroidia > Cytophagales > Cyclobacteriaceae > ELB16-189. The sequence goes on along the minus strand of JAYVEZ010000088.1, from coordinate 3,102 downwards.
TACTCGAGCATTTCTTTTACTACATCGTAAGCCACGTCAAATTTGTTTAGGATTTGTGTTGCAAGATTATCGGGATCACGCAGGATGGAGAGCAACAAATGCTCTGTTCCAATCAGCTGCGCCTTGAATACCTTGGCTTCGAGGTAGGTGATCTTCAGCACCTTTTCTGAAGCGCGGGTCAACGGAATATTCGAAAGATTCTTTACCTGGTGGGTAGCGGTGCCCTTGGAGATTTTTTCAATTTCCCCACGGAGTTCGTCAATCGGTACGCCCAACTTTTTCAGGACACCGACCGCGACACCCTCACCCTCCCGGATCATTCCCAGGACCAGGTGTTCGGTGCCAATATAGTCGTGTCCTAACCGAAGTGCTTCTTCCCGACTGAGGGAGATGACCTCTTTGACACGGTTAGAGAATTTTGCTTCCATGAGTAGGTCTCCTCTTTATGGTTATAAATGTAGGTTGATGGTGATTCAAATGCAACTGACTCCCGGGCCTCCGGGAATGCCTATCAGGAAAACACATCTTCAATTTTATTTGTTCAATTTTTCTTTCTGGACGCCCGGATTGTGGCCGCCGCGTGGGGCCCTTCGCAAAACACAAGATCCAGCAGACTGAGGTTAGCTGCAAAGTTGCTGCCAAAGACCTGCTGATAGGGTTGGGGGTTGTAATATTCTCTTCCCTGGAAGTCTGATTTGGCTGAAATAAGACTCCTTAGGTCGATTATGGGTGATGGCGGACTTACATCATACTTCACGGTTTCCGACAGGGTCGTACCCCATTTCAACCATTGCAGACACAATGACAGGAGGCGTAAGTTCAGATCATATAAATATGAGTGACCAAAAAAAATTTCCTTCCGCAATGCATCCGAGTAATGTTCAAAGAATGGTGCCTTGGCGTAGGCGGATTCAATCGTCCGCCACCATTGAAATTGCCAACGCAAACGGTAGTCGATGCGCACATCGGTAATCATCACTTTCCCGTGCTTGGCTGTCAGTGGAATTGACAGCCTTTCAACCCCATGGCTGGTAAGGAGGTAGCACCGGTTGCGGAAACTCTGCTTGTTGAAATGCTCGTGTTTCTCAATGATGATTTCGTCAAAACCATCCAGTGCGCAGAAATATTCGAGCGATGGCAGCAGTTGGGTTTCGATCAAGATGGCACTCATGCTTTTGTGAACCCGGTGTCTTAGAGGTAGTCATCAAAGTTACCCAATCCCTGCCGCGTCACCACAGGCTCGCCAGAGGTGAAGTCAACAATGGTGGATGGAATATTTCCGCCCATGCCACCATCGATGACAAGATCGACGCAATGTTTGAAGTCCTCATAGATTTCTTCCGGATCGGTGGTGTACTCTTTGATGTGGTCATCATCTTTGATGGAAGAAGTGATGACGGGATTGCCAAGCAATTTGACAATCTCCAATGGAATGTTGTGGCGGGGAATCCGAATCCCCACGGTTTTCTTGTTGATTCCCAGAATTTTTGGGACCTGGCTATTGGATTCAAAGATGAAGGTGAACGGGCCAGGCAACATGCGCTTGAGAATCTTGAATTCCGGCGTCTCGATGTGATGCACGAATTGAGAGACATGACTTACATCGGCACAAATAAAGGAGAGATTCAGTTTTTGCGGTTTGATGTCCTGAATTTTGCACAACCGTTCCACGGCCCTGCGATTCAGCAAGTCACAGCCTATCCCGTAAATGGTGTCAGTCGGATACACAATGATGCCACCTTTGCGGAGCATGTCAACGGCCTGCAAGACCTTCCGTGGCTCGGGATTGAGGGGATGAATTTTAAGCAGTTCGGCTTCCATGGGCGTTCACAAAACTAACCCTTTCGATCCGTCTGCGTTTTCTTATTTTTGAACCTTCATAACGTATGCCACAACTCCAAAAAACCAAAATGGTCGCGTTTTTGGTCGGCTCCATGCTGCTGATCACGTTTACCTTTTACATCTACCAGATTATTTACACGCCCAATATTCTTGTGGACCGCGATGATAAACTCTTTGTCATCAAGACCGGCACAACATACCGCAATGTACTGGAGGATCTTGGCGAGCAGGGATTTGTAAACGATATGGTATCGTTTGGGTTTCTGGCACGACTCCAGAACTTTGACCGCAACATTCAACCCGGGCGATTCATGTTGAGAAGGAACATGACCAACCTCATGGCCCTGCGCGCCTTGCAGGCTGCAAAAACGGAACCGGTGAACATTACTTTTACAAACATCAGGTTGCTGAGTGAGCTTGACGAGAAGATCACTAAAAACATTGGTGTCACCCCCGAGGAATTTGAAGACGCCCTTGATGACTTCATACGAAACAACCAGGAGGGATTTAACCGGGAGAATATCCTGTCCATGTTTATTCCCAATACCTATCAGGTCTACTACAACGTAGTCCCGGAAGAGTTGATCGAGCGCATGCACGGAGAGTACGAGAAATTCTGGACTGAGGAGAGAAGATCCAAAGCTTCAGTGCTCGGACTGACCCCCATTGAGGTTTCGATCCTGGCCTCCATTGTTCAGGCTGAAACAGTCAAGCAGTCGGAGGCACCCACCATCGCCGGGCTGTACATCAATCGGCTTAAGAAGGACATTCCACTGCAGGCTGATCCCACGCTGGTTTTTGCAACAGGGGATTTTACCACCAAGCGGGTGCTGAACATACACAAGGAGGTAGACTCACCCTACAATACTTATATGCATGCCGGTCTTACACCGGGCCCGATCAACATGCCCCAAATTGCAAACATTGATGCAGTACTGAACTACGAGAAGAGCGACTACATATACATGTGTGCCAGGGAGGATTTTTCTGGATACCATAATTTTGCCGCCACGCTGCGGGAACACAACCTGAATGCGACCAGGTATCAGACCGCCCTCACCATTGAGATGCGCAAGGGAGCGGCATTGAAGAAAAAGAAATGATCCAGTAATCATGTACCGGGCAGAAACATTCATTCGGGTGCGCTATGGCGAGACAGACCAGATGCAGTATGTGTATTATGGTAACTACGCGATGTACTACGAAGTGGCCCGCGTGGAGAGTTTGCGGCAACTCGGACTTACCTACAAAGAACTTGAA
>JAYVEZ010000087.1:0-5952 GCA_043773645.1 Cytophagales bacterium | reverse complement strand
GACTTGTTATTTCCTGTCCGTCATCCTGGGTGTAGTTGGTCAATTTCCGTGGCTTGAAGTCCGGACCTTCAGCAACGTAAATATTCCTCCTGCCCTGTTCATCCAGAGCCCAGGCAATGCGGGATCCTTGCGATGCTGCTGTCAATTCCGTTGGGAATGGGTAGCTCTTGATGGATTCAAGTGTGGGTGATTGAGACCATCCAGGAGTGAAGATCAAAAGGAGTGATAGCCCAAGAAGAATCTTTTTCATAATCGGTTAGTTAAATCGAGGTTAAAATGTAGGGTAAAATTTCAGCATTTGCACTCTGTTTTTTATGAGGTGGGAAAAGGTTAGCCACAGATTTCACAGATTTTCACAGATCAACCCATCTGTGGTAATCTGTGCAATCTGTGGCTACTTTAAAACCGTTCGTCAACATGTCAATCCATCCAAAATCCGTGCGCTATCACATTTGCCAAAAAGTCTTAGTTTAGCCGACCTAACCCAATCCCCATGTCCCTATCCAGAAGAAACTTTATCAAAGCTTCAGCCGTCAGCGCCGGAGCCGTTACACTCCTCTCGGGTGTCGCTGGCTGCGCCGCCAAAGTCGAACCTGTTGCAGCAACTGGCCCCATGGACCAACTTAAATCCATGACCGACAATGTTGTGCCAATATCCCTTGACGAGCGGAAGGGTAGAATTGAAAAGGCCCAGCGCCTCATGGTCGAAAACAACATCGACGCGATATATCTGGATGGAGGTACCAGCATGGAGTATTTCACCGGCATCAAGTGGGGCAACAGCGAGCGCATGATGGCGGCAATTCTACCGGCCAAAGGTGATGTAAAATATGTAGGTCCGCATTTTGAAGAAGAAAGGATCCGCGAGCTCATGAAGATAGGAACCGACCTACGCGTTTGGGAAGAGCATGAGAGCCCATATAAAGTGGTGGCCGGCATTTTCTCTGACCTGGGAATCAAGACTGGTAAGGTGGGCATGGAAGAACGTGTCCGTTTCTTTTTGTTTGATGGAATCAGAAAAGAAGCCTCCTCCATCAACTACCAAAGTGCCGATCCGGTGACTGCTGCCTGCCGACTGATCAAGAGTGCCTCAGAACTCGCGCTGATGCAAAAAGCAAATGACATCACCATTGAATCGTACAAAGTCGCCGTTGCCATGCTCACGGAAGGTATGTCGCAAGGTGATTTTTCGAATAATGCCGCCGAAGCCCACAAACGACTTGGTGCTCCTGGTGGTGGAGCCGGTGCATCGTTTGGAATACCCTCGGCATTCCCTCATGGTAGCAGCACCCCGCAGAAATTGCAGAAAGGAGATGTGGTGTTGATGGATGGCGGATGTAGAATTGGCGGTTATTCATCCGACATCAGCAGAACGGTAATATTCGGAGAGCCGACCAAACGTCAACGCGAGATCTGGGACCTGGAGAAACAAGCACAGGCCGCCGGCTTCACTGCCGCGAAACTGGGTGATCCTTGTGAGAATGTCGACATCGCAGCAAGAAAAGTAATTACCGATGCAGGCTTTGGACCTGGTTATAAAGTCCCAGGTCTTGCCCACCGCACCGGACACGGCATCGGCATGGATGGTCACGAATGGGGCAACATGGTGCTTGGAAACAAACAGCCCCTGCAAGTTGGAATGTGTTTCAGCATTGAACCAACCATTTCCATCTACGGAGAGTTTGGCATCCGACTTGAGGACTGTGCGTACATGACGGAGGAGGGTGTGAAATGGTTTTCGCAACCAAGCCCAGCCATTGATAAACCTTTTGCTTAGATAATAGGAATTAAAAATTAAAAATTACGAATTAAGAATGGGGGTAATCCCCATTTTCAATCCCGATAGCTATCGGGACAAATCAGCTAATTTTCAAATTAAATACATACTCACAATGAAACATTGTCTAGCTATTTTGCTCTGCGTTTTAGTATCTGTATCTCTAATCGCTCAAAAAACACGGAAGCTCCCAGGCGATTCAACCGTCACCACAAACTGGGAAGTAACGGTGAAAGGAAAGCGCTTCCCTTATTCAGCAACAACAGGCACACAACCGGTATGGGATGAAGACGGCAAGGCCATTGCAGCGTTGGAGTATACATACTATGAAAGGACAGATGTAACGAACAAGTCAACACGTCCTTTGGTGATCTCTTTCAATGGCGGTCCCGGTTCAGCATCGGTTTGGATGCACATTGCTTATACGGGACCAAGGATTTTGGAAATTGACAGCGAAGGCTACCCGGTTCAACCTTACGGAATCAAGGAGAATCCTTATTCCATCCTGGATGTGGCTGACATTGTATTTGTAAATCCTGTCAATACGGGTTACTCCAGAATTCTGATCAAGGATACCCCTAAAGAAAAATTCTTCGGTGTAAACGCCGACATCAAATACCTCGCTGAGTGGTTGAACAACTTTGTAACCCGGAAGAGTCGTTGGACTTCACCCAAATACATCATCGGAGAAAGCTATGGAACCACACGGGTTTCAGGCCTGGCGCTTGAATTGCAAAATGCACATTGGATGTACCTCAACGGTGTCATCCTTGTTTCACCCACGGACCTGGGCATTGAGCGAGGTGGTCCTGTGGACGCCGGTCTTCGTCTCCCCTACTTCGCGGCGACAGCGTGGTATCACAAGCAACTACCTCCTGACCTTCAATCAAAGGACTTGACAGACATGCTGCCGGAAGTGGAAGAGTTTACCATCAATGAACTCATTCCTGCTCTTTCCCGCGGCGGATTCCTGCCAGATCAGAAGAAAAAAGAGATCGCCTCCAAAATGGCGCGCTATTCTGGTCTCTCTGAGAAAGTGATTCTTCAACATAACCTGGATGTTTCCCCTTCGTTCTTCTGGAAAGATCTGTTAAGAGAAAAGGGCGGATTCACAGTTGGTCGGCTGGATTCTCGTTACAAAGGCATTGACAAGATGGAAGCAGGAGATTCACCGGACTTCAACTCGGAACTTACGTCATGGCTTCATGCGTTCACTCCTGCCATCAATTACTATTTGCGGGATGTGTTGAAATACAAAACTGACATCAAATACAATATGTTCGGGCCTGTACATCCCTGGAATCGTGAGAATGACAAGACAGGAGAAAACCTTCGTCAGGCGATGGCGGAAAATCCTTTTATGAATGTGATGGTACAGTCGGGCTACTACGATGGCGCCTGCGATTACTTCAATGCGAAGTATACCATGTGGCAAATCGATCCTAGCGGGAAGATGAAAGACCGACTTTCGTTCAAAGGCTATCGCAGTGGGCACATGATGTATTTGCGCGCTGAAGATTTAGTGACGTCCAATGAAGATATACGTGAGTTTATCATAAAGTCTACACCCAAGAAAGGACAGCCTGCGAAGTATTAAAAGGCAAAATGTAAAATAATAAATGTAAAATGTTAAAGTGTTGCGACTCCTTTTACATTTTACATTTAGCGTTTTACATTTTACATTCAGTGGCAATGGATTTTAGTCCACCCAAAACGAAGGCCTTCTGTTGGTGGCTGGCTGGAACAGATTTTCACAAGCATCATCAGCTGGTCTGTGGCCAATGCATTTTAGTCTTTCCAAAACGAAGGCTTCTTTGTCTTAGCATTTGGAAACAAGTTGGGGCAGGCAGTGTTCAACGCATCCACATTGATTGCTGAATTAAAGTCGATGTTTACCGGGGCGTCTTCTTTGGTAAGCATGATGGTCTTTTTGCTGAGGGAGGTTGCCAGAAATAGACCTTGAATGGGTGCTTCTGTTCCACTGAGTTGAGTAAAGTTGCTCGGAATCTTTCCGGTGACAGGTTGAAATAGACTATTGGTCGCATTCTTCTGATCGCGAATGGCCCTCCAAAACAAATATGATTGATTGGTCAGACTCATTTGACTTACTTCAATATATATTTTGTGTGAGAAGATGTATGGATCGAAAGGTACATGACCGATATTTACATTTTTAAAGTCCCCCACGCGCAAGAGCCTATCGTCACTTAGCGTTACCGTCGAACTAAAAATATTGTACCAGCATGTACAGCACGTGCAGGGGGCTACTCTTTCCCATATTCCAGTAACAAATGTATAGCCGCCAATATTTCTGAGTCCGCTGCACAAGGGTACATAGTTGCATTTTCCCGCGCCAATCATTTCGCAACCATTTCTGAGCGAAGGCTGAGGAGATGTTTCTGCCTGGAATGTCCCGGTAAATTCCCAAATAAAATGGGCACTGCTTTTGTCTCCACCGGATGCATTAAAAAAAATATCAAACCCGTGCAATGCGCCGAAGTCGTTTTGCTTTTCTTCAATAAAAACAGAATAAACGCTATCCAATTTTCCAGCAGCCAGCAAGGTATCAGGTAACGATTCGTAAATACGCCCGTCCGGCAGTTCAACCCTGAGTTTATAAATTCTGCCGACAATTCCACGGATGCCTTTGCCAGTGGTATCCGTTTGATACAGTCCAGGATATCGGGCAAACAATTTTTCACTGTTCCCAAGATTGTCTGATATGATCACACTCTTCGCATCAACAGGCACCTTCTGGTTCTGCTTGGACTCAATGTCGAATGCCTGGTTTATTTGAATTGAATAAGGTCCTGGCTGATCTGAAATATGTCCATCTACTACCACAGGGAAGGACGATGGCGTGCCCACATCAATAAAGACCCTGTCAACGCAAGCAGCGGTCGAAAGAACTAAGACAAATGAAAGGAAGGAGTGCTTGCGCATCGTTTTAGTACAAACAAATATAGTTGTTGGTGATCCACATCGCACAGCACCCTAAGTCCGACTCTATCCCACGGCATGTGGGATTTTTGTTGTTTCAAGCTGAAATACTTTGCCACAGATTGCGCAGATTCTAATACAAATTCCTCATAAAACGTGCTGGCTAACATTGACCATTGTCTTTTACTATCGCGATGTGGATTTTCTACCGCCAAGGTCGCAAAGAGAAGACGCGGAGCACGCAGAGTTCAATTTTAAATTCTTTGCGTCCTTTGCGTAATTACCTTTGTGCGCTTTGCGGTCCCGATCCCGATAGCTATCGGGACTATCGGGATGCATTTATTGCCCAAATTCAGCGTTGAAATCCTTGTTAGATGGAATTACCCACTGATAAATACATCCGTGGTAATCCGTGCAATCTGTGGCTAATAACCCCACGCTCAAAAGAAAGACTTCTTCTTAATCAAATCCGCATGGTGATCAGTCTTGTACTGTTGCACAGCCTTGTCAAACGTAGCACACACATTATCAAACCGGGCCTTGATGCAGAAATTCGGATTTGCATACAGCTTAAATGTCTTGCCGTCTTTCAGTTCAACCTCAAGGCTGGTGCTTTGATGCCGTGAAACCTTGTAGCTCTTTATGTCTGCAAATTCAATCTTTTCTTGCAATGCCGGTAATCTGAATTCAGCATTCGTTCCATAAACGGTTGCATATCCCGTTTTCCTGATCTTCTTTCTGTTGTACCAGAAAATAAATACAGGAACCAAAAATGCCAGCAGAATACTCCAAATAAGTGCAGAGAGATCTAAAGTGATCATGATGACCAGCATCAAGGCAAAACTAAAGAAGCATAATCCTATCAGTGTTAAGGTGTAGCGCTGATTGGTGAAGTCGAAATCGTAGTCTTTCATAGGTGTGTATTTTAAAGAACCCTTAGCCACAGATTACACAGATTTTCACAGATGCTTTTGTCTGTGGCAATCTGTGTAATCTGTGGCTAAAATTTATTTCTTAATCGCCGTCAGAACTCTCTCAATAAACTCCGCCGTACTCCCACTGTCAATCCACCTCACCACCACCACCAAATCATTTTCAAAATCCACGTAAACCACATTGTTGCCATTCCCCAAATGATAAAAGGCCGTGACTGGCGCGCCGGGGATTAATTTCTTATCTGTATTCAAAAACCAATTCATGAACCCATAAGTCGGTTGTGCTGGCGTGGGTGTCAA
>JAYVEZ010000086.1:0-3021 GCA_043773645.1 Cytophagales bacterium | reverse complement strand
TAATTTAGTCCGCAACACTTCCTTTGACTCTTCATGCGGATTGACTTCAATAAGTCCTTCCAGGTAATCGATGGCCTCTTCTTTGCGGTTCATCTTTACGAGGATGTCTGGTTCGATTTCAAGGTCCTCTACAAACATCATATCGGGGTCATAGTCAAACAACGCCTGAATCTTAGTGATCTGTTTCGCGACCAATAATCCCTTTTGCAGCATGGTGTTGTCGCCCACTTCGGCGGGTTCCAGTATTTCATCCCGGCTGAATACTCGATACTGTCTCATCAAATCACTGTAAACCGGGGCAAAGCCGGGCGTTGCGCCGTATTCCTGGATATACCAATCCGATCTTGCAAGACTGCCCTCCAGGTCTTGGTCAAGTTCAAAATTGGCGACACTCAATATCTTAGCTATATCCCATGTCCGGTGGCTAAGGGCAATTTCAATTCGGACCAAAATTCCAGAGAGGAAAACAAAAGAAATGAGGAATGCGGCAAAGCAAAATTTCAGGAACAGGATATGAAACTTTTTTCTCTGCCAAAGAATAATGGGAATCAATACTCCCTCGGATACCATACCGATTAGCAACATTTCATTTGCTCCATTGAGGTGAAGGGTCTTGAACAGTATACCAATGCTGAACGTAGCCATCATCCCTCCGCAGACCATGCCTAGCCAACGGATTTTCGACAAATAGTATCCTACAAAATAGGACAGGATGCTCAATGTCGAGAGGGATATCATGATCAACGCATTGGCCCCGGAAAGATGCGAATACTTCATTCCCATGGCCATGCAGTAAAATAGGATCATAGCGGCCAATAGGTACTTCACATAGTTCCATCGGCCAATCCGCCGCGCATCCACCCCCTTATCAATTTCGCCAAACTCATCATCCACATGGGCCGCAAACAACAGCCACAGGAAGAGGTAGATACCTATAGCGACATATCCAAGGGTGATGAAGAATCCACCGCCTGCCCAGAGAAACACGTCCCTCAGCACGGAAGCAAGTACGAAAAGCGAAATCACTGCCGCCAGGAGCCAGCCGCTTCTTCGGGAAAACTGAATGCGCAGGTTGAGATAAGTCACCCTGAATGAAATCGCAATGGCTTGGCGATTGAAGTATAAATACGTCGCGAAGACCAATGATAAAAAGGTCCAGCCTACCACACTGGTGATAAACAAAGTACTGCTGAGGAGAATAAGGAGAAAGACAAGTATACCCGCATTGCGACAATATTGCATGTACGTCATTACCGGCTCCACTTCACGCATCGCATCAACGGTGGCCTGAAGTTGCTCATTGACCTTCGAATTCAGTGCCGCGAGTCGTGCAGATTTCTTTTCCGAAAAATCCTCTTCCTGATAAAAAGCTTCTTCCTTGGCATTGTACACTTTGGCAAGATTGATGGCAGTACGGACTTTGTCGGCCACATTGCTGAACCGAAGCCTGGACGCTATAACAGCCAGGAAGAACACAGAACACAAAAGACTTTCAACAGAGACCAGGCAAAACAGGCTCACTTTATTGTTCAGGTTTGCCGAAGCCGATGAAAACGCGCTGGCGTCAAGGACAATTAAACCGCGCGCTGAATCAAAAATAGCCGTCGCAAAACGTTCCAGCGCTTCAAAAGTGACCAGCTCTGACGACATGATCTGAAGAAATCCACTGAATGTTAATGCACCAAACAGTGCGCTTTCTAATACATATGCCTCAAGCCTGCCTGTCAAAGAATTCAATTTGGTCTCCAGGCTGACGATCACCTCATCATTTTCATCCCTGTTGAGAGAATGAAGATTCTGGTCTTCTCCTTCAATTTGTCTCACCAATTCATTTTCATCGATGCGACCGATGAGAAAGAAACGAATGCAAACAAAATAATACAGGCTCAGTCCAATAAACGCAGGCATATGCAATTGGTCGGGCAAGAGGTAGCCCACAAATACGCCGGTGAAGAGGAAAAAGGCTAGCAACGTGTACTGCCAAGTGGAAAGTCGGTAATCCAATCTGAAGTTTGCTGCCCCACCATATGCTTCAAGGATTTGCTGGTTGCGGCGTTCATTTCTTTTCCCCAACCACCACGTGACCATGAGAACCATTGCAGGAATGTAGAAAGTATTTGCTCCCAGCAAGAACCCTTCACTCGAATGAGCATATCCCATGTATAGCAACGCGAGGCATCGCAAGGCAAAGTCAGCAACCAAGGGGCCGATGCCTACCGCCACATGAATCAATTTCCTGTTTTGAAACCGGTTTGCTTCGGCCTCCAATCTGCTCCTTTCAGCCTGGACACGCTCACCTTCCGACTGCAAACCCAGGAGGTCCGTAATTTTCCTGATGACTAAATCTGTTTTCAAAGAAAACACCCGGTCATCGATCTTCTCGGCCTCAGACCTAAGCAACGTTAAGGATGCCACCACCCATACTTTTTCATCCAGGGTAAAATCTTTGGACGCCAGCACCATTTCTTCATCATTGGCGAATGGATGCGATGCCTTCTTATTCTCGATGTGCTGAATCTGTTCCGGCGAAAGTATCTTTGAGAAATGAAAAGACAGAAACTGACTGAAGTACAACTTCAGTCTTCCCGGCAGTCCATCAAGGTTATATACCAGGCGGGTGATGAATTCAACTTGGGATTTGGGTGAGTTCAAGCAGTATAGTTAAGCAATTTTGGGAAAACTAAATACTGTCAGCCGCGCCCAACTTCATTATTCAAAATTCAGTATTCAAGATTCTTAATTCAATTCAAACTTCAAGATCGAATAATGAATATCGAAGTTCGAATGCAGAAGTTGACCCCCTCAGCTCACGGCCCCACCTCCTGTTTGTACCCCCGGAGTTGTCGATATAAAATGCATTTAACCGCAGCCCGCAGAGGTTGTCGCCAGGAGCGCAAAGGGCTATTCTTTGCGATCTCTGCATGTATTTCTTAGCGGCCTCCGCGGTTAAGTTTCACAGTATCTAGTCTGATCCCGATTCCCGGATCTCTTTTAATTTAGTCCGCAACACTTCCTTTGACT
>JAYVEZ010000085.1:0-19553 GCA_043773645.1 Cytophagales bacterium | reverse complement strand
CCCCCCCTCACGGCTCAAAAATCAAAAGCCAAAACAGATACTGAAGCCGTTGCAAAATTTGATGCTGTCAATTTTAAGGGACTCAAGTGGCGGAACATTGGGCCATTTCGTGGTGGTCGGGCGAACGCCATTTCCGGAGTTATCGGCAATGATAATTTGTATTTCGTGGGCTATACAGGTGGTGGGGTTGCCAAAACGGAAGATGCTGGCATCACGTGGAAAAATATTTCGGATGGCTTTTTCAAGGTGGGTTCTATCGGTGAGATTGCCGTGAGCGAAAATGATCCCAATGTAATTTATGTTGGAACCGGCGAGCACGCGGTACGCGGTGTTATGACCTCCTATGGAGATGGGGTGTACAAATCAACCGATGGAGGAAAGACATGGAAGAATATTGGACTCGAAAAATCCCGACATATTTCAGACATCGCCATTCACCCGGCTAACTCCGATGTTGTGTTGGTGGCTGCGCAAGGTCCTGTGCATGGCGCGGGTGGCGAGCGGGGTGTCTATAAATCAATGGACGGCGGCACCACCTGGAAGAGAACACTTTTTGTGGATGACAACACGGGCGTATCATCGTTGAACATGGACATGACCAATCCCAGAATTTTGTATGCAGCCACCTGGCAACACAGGCGCTATCCCTGGAAAGTGGAGAGTGGTGGCCCCGGATGCGCCATCTGGAAATCGACCGATACCGGTGAAACGTGGAATAAAATTGTGGAAGGCCTTCCGAAGGAAATGGGGAAGATTGGAGTGTCCGTTTCAAGGGCAAACCCAAACCGGGTGTATGCCATCATCGAAGCTGAAAAATCAAAAGCAGGTCTCTATCGCTCAGATGATGGAGGAAAGAAATGGAGCCAGATGACAAGTGATCAGACCATCACCGCGCGTTCATGGTACTATATGGAGGTCTTTGCTGATCCATTGAATGCAGAGGTTGTCTACGTCCTCAATGCTCCGGTGATGAGGTCCATCGATGGTGGAAAGACATTTCAAAATGTGCAGGTAGGGCATGGTGATACGCACGACTTATGGATCAATCCAAAAGAAAGCAGGAACCTGGCTTTGGCCGATGATGGAGGGGGTGAAATTAGTTTCAACAGCGGTAGGTCATGGTCTTCTATTGGAAACCAGGCAACCGCTCAGTTTTACAGAGTCAACGTAGATAGCCGTTTCCCATTTTGGGTGTACGGCGGTCAGCAGGACAACAATTCTGTCATGATTCAAAGCAGGACCGGAGGAGCAGGCATTACTGATAAAGACTGGACCAACGGACCTGGCTGTGAGAGTGCGTACATCGCCTTTGACAATCCGGAGGATCCACAATTGTTTTATGGCGGCTGCTACCAGGGTCAGGTCAATGTGTTGGACATAAAAACCGGAGAGACCAAAGACATTCAGGAGTACCCAGCCACCAACCTTGCCTGGGCACCGAAGGACATGAAATACCGCTTCAACTGGAATGCACCCCTGATCAACTCACCGCATGACTACAAGACAATGTACCACGGCGGGAATGTACTTTTCAAAACATCCAACGGCGGGTTAAGCTGGGAAGTGATCAGTCCGGACCTCACCCGCAATGATACCACAAAGCAGGATATCAGTGGCGGCCCGATCACCAATGAAGGGGCGGGCGGAGAAAATTACAATACACTTTATTATGTGATCGAGTCATCACTGGAAAAAGGTGTGATCTACACAGGCAGTGATTGCGGACTCGTCCACATTACAAAAGATGGTGGAAAGAATTGGCAGAATGTTACTCCCGCCGGGTTGCCGGAATGTCTCATTCATTCCATTGAAGTTTCTCCTCACGACAAGGGCACCGTATACATTTCAGCTTCCCGCTACAAATTCAACGACTATTCCAATATGAGTTACAAGTCAGTTGATTACGGTAAAACCTGGAGTAAGATTGGCAATGGTGTGGAGGTGGATGATTTCATAAAGGCCATCCGTGAAGACAAAAAAGTAAAAGGCCTTCTGTATGCAGGTGCTGAAAGAGGTTTTTACACTTCTTTCAATGGCGGATTACAGTGGAACAAGTTGCAGCTCAACCTGCCTGTCGTTCCGGTAACTGACTTGATTATCAAAAACAATGACCTGGTGGCATCCACCGCTGGTCGTGCGTTTTGGATTCTCGATGACCTCGGGGCGATCCAACAATCGAAAGGTGAATTTGGGAGCAGTGTGGTTAAACTCTTTCAACCAAAACCCACATACCGTTTGAATGGTCCACCTGCATTTCTTGCAGCGAATGGAATTGAGATACCTGGCATAGGCCAAAATCCATCCGAAGGTGTTGTATTTGATTATTACCTCAAGCAAAAGGGAGATACAAACAAACTGTCATTTGAGATCATGGATTTGAATGGGAAGTCCATTCGTAAATTCTCAGGCAAGAAAGATGAATCAATCAAAGGCTATCCGGGAGGCCCGCCTGTACCGGTGATTATTCCTTCTGAAGCGGGAGTGAATCGTTTTGCCTGGGACTTCAGGGGCGAAAACCTTGTCGATGTACCCGGGGTGTATATCTATGGAGATTACCGCGGCCATCGTGTGGCGCCAGGAAAGTACAAGGCACGCATGCTTTTCAAGGGTGAAACATCTGAAACCGAATTTGAAATCCTGGCTGATCCGAACTTGAAAGTTTCGGCCGCTGATTGGACGACACAGCAAGAGATGTTGAATCAGGCTGAGAACAACCTCGAGGAATTAAATAAGTCCATCAACAGCATGCGCAAAGTGAAAAAGCAGATAGAGACCTACAATGATGTGATGAAGAATGACAAGGAGGTGAAAGAAATTGTGGAGACGGGCAAGGAACTGATCAAAAAGATCGACAAGTGGGAATCTAATCTGATCGAGACTCGCTCTAAGAATTTTCAGGATGTGATTAATTTCCCCAATAAACTCAACTCAGAATTCTTTCAACTAAGAACAACCCTCGATGAACACGATCCGCGGGTGACACAAGGGGCGCGTGACCGATTCAGGGATATCCATGGCGATTGGCAGAAGTACAAGCAGCAGATGAATGAAATTGTAAATAAGGACGTAAGTCACTACAATAAACTCTTTAAGGATAAGAACCTGCCAGCGATTATGACGGAGACGAAAGATTTGATTATTAACAATTAATTCATTGCTGACTAGCCCAGAAAAATTTAAACAACATAGGCACATAGGATCACATAGAAATACGTTTTGATAGTCAAAGCTGTCCTATGTGGTTAAAGGTCATTATATTCGCTGGCCATCTTTAAAATTAACCTTCTAAAATGAAACGAATTCTCCTACCATTCCTCTTTGTATTCCTGACTTCCATGGCGTTCTCGCAGAAGGCAAAAACTGAAACATCAGCATCGGCAAGCATGGCTGATAATTTCAAAGGTCTAGCCTGGCGCAACATAGGTCCTTTCCGCGGTGGTCGTGCCAATACGATTGCGGGTGTGGTACAGGATCCAAACATTTACTATACCGGTTACACCGGGGGTGGTATATGGAAAACAGATGATGCAGGCTACACTTGGAAGAATGTCTCTGATGGATTTTTTACCGTGGGGACCATCGGCGATATCGCTGTAAGTGAGTCTGACCCCAATGTAATCTATGCAGGCACCGGAGAGCATGCCATCCGCGGAGTGATGACATCTTATGGAAATGGCGTTTACAAATCCATCGATGCAGGCAAGACATGGAAAAATATTGGACTTGAAAGCACCCGACACATCGCCGATGTTGTCATTGATCCTAAGAATTCGGATGTGGTGTTTGTGGGAGCACAAGGCCCAGCCCATGGGGCCAGTCCCGATCGGGGGGTTTACAAGTCTACCGATGGTGGAGCTACCTGGAGAAAGACACTCTACGTCGATGAAAATACCGGTGTATCCAGCCTGTGCATGGACATGTCGAATCCAAGAAATCTCTATGCAGCGACCTGGAAGCATCGTCGCTACCCATGGAAAGTTGAAAGTGGTCCTGGATCGGCTGTATGGAAATCTACGGATGCGGGGGAGACCTGGACAAAAATCGTCGAAGGTCTTCCAAAAGAGATGGGAAAGATTGGTGTATCGGTTTCACGTGCCAATCCCAACCGCGTATTTGCCCTGGTGGAAGCAGCAAAACCAACAGATGGTCTATACCGATCGGATGACGGCGGTAAAAAATGGACTCAGATGAGCAGTGATCCTGTCATCACTGCCCGTTCCTGGTACTACATGGAAGTGTTTACGGATCCGACCAATGCAGATATTGTCTACGCACTGAACGCCCCCATCTTGCGCTCCATCGACGGCGGTAAAACATTTGAAGATTTGAAAGATTTTCACGGTGACTGTCATGATCTATGGATCAACCCGCGAAACAATAGAAATATCGCCCTGGCCGAAGATGGTGGTGGATGTGTGTCATTCAATTGGGGCAAAGTTTGGTCATCACTCAGCAACCAACCAACAGCCCAGTTCTACCGAGTGAATGCCGACAACCGTATGCCTTTCTGGGTGTATGGTGGTCAACAGGACAATCTCTCGGTGGCGATACCGAGCCGCACCAACAGCTATGGCATTACCATCAAGGATTGGTTTGATGGCCCCGGATGTGAGAGCGCGGCCATCGCTTTTGATGACCCCAACAACCCCACATTATTGTATGGCGGATGCTACCAGGGGCTGATCAGCGTTCAAAATCTTCAGACACGAGAGATCAAGGACATTATGGAGTATCCCTCCGTGAACGAAGGGGTAGCGCCGAAGAAAATGAAATACCGGTTCAACTGGAACTCTCCGCTCATCAACTCCCCGCATGATCCGAAAACCATGTACCATGCAGGAAACGTGCTCTTCAAGACTGTTAATGGCGGTATGACTTGGACTCCGATCAGTCCGGACCTGACACGCAATGATTCTACCAAGCAGGGTAATAGCGGCGGTCCGATCACCAACGAAGGAGCCGGCGGTGAGAATTACAATACCATCTACTATGTAATTGAATCTTCGCTGGAGAAGGGAACCATTTATACCGGAAGCGACTGCGGCCTTGTGCATCTTACCCGTGACGAGGGCAAGACATGGACCAACATCACACCGGCAGGATTGCCTGAGAGCATGATCCACTCCATCGAAGTGTCACCGCATGAGAAGGGAACTGTCTATATCTCCACATCACGGTACAAATTCAACGACTTCTCCAACATGACTTATAAGTCAACAGACTATGGAAAGTCCTGGGCAAAAATAGGCACGGGCGTTCAGGCCGATGACTTCATCAAGGTGATCCGGGAAGACGTAAAGGTAAAAGACCTTTTATATGCCGGCGCCGAGCGGGGATTTTACATATCATTCAATGGTGGCCGCACGTTTGATAAGCTGCAACTGAATTTGCCGGTTGTGCCTGTTACGGATTTAATCATTCGAAACAATGACCTCGTCGCATCGACAGCGGGTCGGTCATTCTGGGTGTTCGATGACCTATCAGCCTTTCAGCAATCCAAGGGAACATTTGCGGGCAATCTGAAACTGTATCAGCCAAAGCCGACTTACAGAATATTTTCATCATCAGGATTCTTCCTGTTGTATGACCAGGCCTGCGGACAGAACCCGGCTGAAGGTGTAGCCCTCGACTATTATCTCAAGGAAAAGGCGGATACTGCCAAACTCACACTGGAGATTATGGATGCTAGTGGAGTTGCCATTCGAAAGTACAGCAACCTCAAAGACCAAAATTACAAGCCTTATGTCGGAGGCCCGGGAGAGAGAGTCATCATCCCTTCCAATGCCGGTGTCAACCGATTTGCCTGGGATTTGCGTACGGACGGCCTTCCGGATATTCCGGGTGTATTTGTTTACAGCGCAGACTATCGGGGACACCGTGTGGCACCAGGCAAATACAGAGCACGGATTACCTACAAAGGTGAAACGTCAGACACGGAATTTGAGTTACTCAATGATCCTAAAGTAATGGCCACTGCGGCTGATTGGAGTGCGCAACAGCAATTCATGCAAAAAACGGAAGACGTCATTCGCGAAACCCAGGGTTCGGTTAACAACTTGAGAAAGGTTAGAAAGCAGGTAGAATCCATGAATGATGCAGTCAAATCAAACGACGCGTTGAAAGAGGTATTGAAAGCCGGTCAGGAATTAATCAAAAAGATTGATGCCTGGGAATCCAACATCACTGAGACCCGTGCAAAAGGTTTTCAGGACGCGCTCAATTGGCCAGGCAAATTCAATTCGCAACTCTTTAGAATCAGGGGAGGTGCTGACACCCATGACCCGCATGTCCCCGCCAGCTATTCCGATCGCCTCGGTGACCTGCAAGGAGAATGGTCAAAACACAAACGATCGCTGTCTGAGTTGATCAACAAAGACATAGGCACCTATAACCGCATGATCAAGGAGAAGAATGTGCCTGCCGTGATCACGGAAACGAAGGATCCTGTGCTTAACAACTAGCCCTGATATTGTTTTATATTTGCACATCGTGAAATCCAGGGTACTTCATATTTTCTCTGCTGCATTCCTCATTGCATCGCTCCTGTTTGCTCAGGTGGGAGTCAATTTCTTTCATAAAAATCACGATGTCCACCAGGTAAAATCAGTTTCGACTCCCTTAAAAGCCGGAACACCGGGCATTCAAAAGCATGGTGAACACTGCAAGGTTTGCTCTGTGGACGTCTTCAATCATGCATTTGTTCACACAGTACTTTCAACTGAGACTACCTTCTCCCCACTCCTGTGTCAGTTAATGTTACCTACTGATGGAGTCTCGTACTTCCAATCAAACTCCAAGGGAAGAGCACCCCCCGCACTTTAATTAGAAAGCAATCCAGCTTTCCTGACGGCCAATCCTGCGTTGGCTGATTTTATTGTTGATCATTTTTCCAAAACGCAATGAGGGCGAAGCCTGACATTGTATGAAAACATATCTAATTGCCATGGTTTGCCTGTTGCCCCTTAAAGGCATGGCGCAAAATATTATTTCTGGTACGGTGAAAGACGCCGAATCGAAACAATCACTGTCCGGGTGTGCAGTCATATCTTTGAACTCTTCCAAAGGGAGCATCACGGATTCGAATGGAAAGTTCCGAATCGAAGTGAGCCAACAGGAGAAAGTGGTTATTTCTTATCTCGGTTACAAAAACGATACGTTGGTCATTGAAAATTTTACGGCCCCATTTCAAATTCTTTTAATCCCTGACCATCAGATTCTGGATGAAGTGGTGGTCACGGCAGTTTCAAAGGCAACGCTCATAAAAGAGAATCCGATATCTGTAGTCTCAATTACCCCCAAGATGATTGACCGTGGCAACGGAAGCAACATCATGGACCTGCTGTCAAAAAATACCCCTGGATTGAGCACGCTAAGGACCGGACCCAACATCTCCAAACCTTTTATTCGTGGCATGGGTTACAATCGCGTCTTGACGCTGTACGATGGCGTACGTCAGGAAGGACAGCAGTGGGGTGGGGAGCATGGCTTGGAAATAGACAACTATAATATTGACCGCGCAGAAGTAATCAAAGGCCCCGCGAGCCTGGTCTATGGATCGGATGCACTGGCCGGTGTGGTTAGCCTTATGCCCTTTGTGCCAAAGGGAAACGATGGTAAAATTGAAGGCCGGGTGTTGTCTGAATATCAAAGCAACAATGGACTGGTGGGCAATGGCTTCAGGGTTTCATCGGGCGGATCGCATTGGCTGTGGATCCTGCGTGGCGCCTATCGCGTGGCAAAGAATTATTCCAATAAAATTGATGGCCCCGTTTACAACACCGACTTTCAGGAAAGAAATGTGTCTGCCATGGTGGGGTACAGGAGCGCAAAAGGATATTCACATTTGAATGTTTCGTTGTATGACAACCTGCAGGGAATCCCTGATGGCAGCCGGGATTCATTGACTCGAAAATTTACAAAGCAGGTCTTTGAGGCTGATCAGGATGACATCAAATCCAGACCCCTTGCTTCGAACACCGACCTAAATTCATATTCCCTTAGTCCGCTCCACCAACGGATTCAACACTACCGACTCTACGTCAATAACAGTTATCAGGTTGGGAAAGGAGACATTGGGTTCCTGGTGGCCCTGACCCAAAATATCCGACGGGAATTTAATCACCCAACGATGCCCGACCAGGCCGGCACTTACCTTCGGCTAAACACACTGAACTATAGTTTCCGCTACAACGCACCGGAGTTTTCTCATATTGAAACTTCCATTGGTCTGAATGGGATGTTTCAAAACAATAAGATAAAAGACGCCACCAATTTTCCCGTACCGGACTACAATCTTACGGATGCAGGAGCCTTTGCTGTGGCAAAATGGAAGAAAGATGAATGGACCGTTGTCGGCGGTGCCCGCTATGATGTCCGGGATATTCGAACCCAAAATTTTTATGCCCGCGCAGAGGCCAATACCGGTTTTGTCAAACAGGTTTTTATACCTGACACGGTAGGGGCGCAAAAACAGTTTCAAGCCATCCATCAATCTTTTAAAGGAATTTCGATGAGCCTGGGAGCGACTTATCAGGTGAATAAGACATTGGATCTCAAATTCAATTTTTCCCGGGGCTATCGGGCACCCAGCATTTCTGAAATAGCCGCCAATGGATTGGACGCCGGCGCGCACATCGTGTACATAGGCAACCCCAATTTTGTTCCGGAATTCAGCTGGCAAGAAGATATTGGAGTCTTTGCCGATTTTGAACAAGTATCAACGTCATTAAGTTTGTTCAATAAGAGGATAGAAAATTTTATTTACTTGAATCAAGTGACCGATTCCCAGGGAACCCCGATTACTGACGCACAGGGCAACAAGACTTTTCAATATCAACAGGCTTCTGCCCAACTGTATGGAATCGAAGCTACTTTTTCCTTGAAACCCCATGTTTTGCCTGGCTTTGCTTTCAACAACCAGTTGGCCCTCTGCTATGGTTTCAACCGCAACACAGCATTTGAAGGCCAGAAGACCCTGGGAGAGTACTTGCCCTTCATACCGCCAGCGCGGTGGGTGAGTAGTTTAAATCAGGAGTTTGAAATAAGATCAAAATGGATTTCTGGAATCAATCTCATGGCCGAGATGGATTTTAACGCCGCCCAAAATCGCTTTCAGGCCCTCTACAACACCGAAACCCATACACCCGGTTATGCATTGGTGGATTTGGCGGCAGGGGTAACAACCGACCGGTCGCAAAACACAAGCTGGCAATTTCAATTTCAGGTGAACAATATCCTTGATACGCCTTATCAATCCAATATGAGCCGTCTGAAGTATTTTGAATACTATCAATCATCTTCGAATGGCCATGTTGGCATTTATGGTATGGGAAGAAATTTTTGTGCTAAATTTATTTTCAGTTTTTAGACGCAGCATTCATGGAGGATGCTGAGCCACCTGTATAAAAGACTTTCAGTCTGACAATTTTTTTCGTAAATCTGTTAGATCAATTCTCACCCCATGATAAAATTCATCATACCCGTTGTCCTGATCCTGTCCTGTCTTTCACTTTCTGCGCAAAAGAAGACACCGGTTTCAACGCAGGGCGCCGCCCTTACTTTTGACCAGTCAATTTACAGCGGCATCCGTTGGCGTGAACTCGGCCCGTTTCGTGGAGGACGCTCCAGTACCGTAACCGGCATCGCGGGCAATCCCAACGTATACTACTTCGGCGGCGTCGGTGGAGGCGTATGGAAATCAACGGATGCAGGAAGAACCTGGGGAAATATCACCGATAAGTACTTTGGAGGAACCATTGGCGCAGTGGCGGTAGCGGAGAGTGATCCAAATGTTATTTATGTGGGCGAGGGAGAGCAGACATTGCGTAGCAACGTATCTTCCGGGTGGGGCGTTTGGAAGTCGACGGATGCAGGCCAATCCTGGAAGCACATCGGCCTCACAGATTCTAAACACATTTCACGCATTCGCATCCACCCGAAAAATCCGGAGATCGTGTATGTGGCAGCCATTGGCAACCTCTGGAAGCCAAACGAAATGAGGGGAGTTTTTAGAAGTATCGATGGGGGACAGACCTGGAAGAAAATTCTATACGTGAATGAAACAGCAGGAGCCGCGGATTTGACTTTTGATCCAAACAACCCGCGCATTCTCTATGCCAGCACCTGGAACATGAAGCGCAATGGCTACCGCATGGACAGTGGCGGACCCGATTCAAAACTCTGGAAAAGTACCGATGGCGGCGACACATGGGAAAATCTTTCAGATAAGCCCGGCATGCCCAAAGGCGTCAATGGAATTATCGGAGTGACCGTTTCCCCTTTGAATTCGGATCGTGTTTGGGCCATTATTGAAAATCTTGAAGGCGGTGTTTTCCGATCGGATGATGCCGGCAAAACCTGGATGCGGATCAATCAGGACCGTGCCTTGCTACAAAGGGCGTGGTATTATTGCCGCATCTATGCCGATACACAGAATGAAGATAAGGTTTGGGTAATGAATGTGAGCTATGGTGTCTCGAAAGACGGAGGCAAGACTTTCGTTCTAAAAAATGCTCCCCATGGCGATCACCATGACCTATGGATTGATCCGTCAAACAACCAGCGCATGATCATTGCCGACGATGGCGGGGCTCAGGTATCTGTCGATGGGGGTGACAACTGGAACACCTATCACAATCAACCCACGGCGCAGTTCTATCGTGTCACCACCGACAATCAATTTCCATACAGAATTTATGGAGCACAACAAGACAACACCAGTGTTCGCATTCCCCACCGCACCGATGGTGGTTCTGTTGGGGAGAGAGACTGGGTTGCGCTATCGATCGGTGAGAGTGCCCACCTTGCACCGGACCCGCTGAATCCGGATGTCATTTATGGCAGCGACTACAAAGGCTACATGAGTATGCAAAACCTTGCCACCGGGCAGGAGCGCAGCACCAATGTATGGCCCGACTTGCCTGCAGGCTCTGGTGCAGAAGTTATGAAATACCGCTTTAACTGGAATTACCCCATTGGGTTTAGTCCTCACGATCCAAAAAAATTATACGCAGGCTCCAACCACCTTCACGCCACGTACAATGGAGGTGAGAGTTGGGAGGAGATTAGCCCTGATCTCACACGCAATGAACCAGAGACAATTCATTCTTCGGGCGGTCCCATTACCCAGGATAACACTGGGGCAGAGTACTATGCCAATCTCTTTGTGATCACCGAGTCACCGTTTACAAAAGATGAGATTTGGGTTGGCTCTGATGACGGACTGGTGCACATGACCACCGATGCGGGTAAGAACTGGAAGGATATTACCCCGGCTGGATCACCAAAGTACAATATGATGAACGCCATTGATGTCAACCCATTTGTAAAAGGTGGAGCATACCTCGCCGCCACTTCCTACAAATTTGGAGACAACACACCCTACATCTACAAAACCCAGAACTATGGAAAAACCTGGACACTGATAACCAATGGCATTCCAAAAGAAGAATTCGTCCGTGTGGTGCGTGCAGACCCAAAGCGCCAGGGGCTTTTGTATGCAGGTACTGAAAAGGGGATGTGGATATCGTTTGATGATGGCGCAAGCTGGTCGAAGTTTCAGTTGAATCTTCCTCCAGTGCCAATCCATGATCTCACCATTAAAAATGACAACCTGATTGCCGCCACCCACGGTCGCAGTTTTTGGCTGATCGATGACCTCACACCTTTGCATCAGCTTTCTGTGGAAACAGCCGGAAAGGAATCCATTCTGTTCAAGCCCATGCCCAGCTACCGGTTGGCGAACCGAGGAGGTTATCAGGAAGATAATAGCAAGTTGGAAGGTCAGAATCATCCGGGTGGAGTACTGGTACATTTCTTTGTGAAATCGGTTGATGAAAAGGTGGAAGCAAAACTTGATTTTCTGGAATTGAATGGAGATTTGATTAAATCCTACTCAAACAAAGCAAAGGAGCCTGCTGATCAAATGATTATTAAAAATGGCGGGAACAGATTCGTCTGGAACATGCGCTATCCTGGGTTCAAGACTTTTCCCGGCATGGTCTATTATGATGCAGCAAACCAGGGCCCCAGGGCTGTACCCGGCAAATATAAAGTCCGGCTTACCGTTAATGGACAATCCTCTGAACAAGAGTTTGAAATCCTGAAAGATCCAAGGATTTCAACCACCCCCGAAGATTTTAAGGCACAGTTTGATTTTCTGGTGAAGGTGCGCGACAAAGTGAGCGATGCCAACCAGGGTGTAATTGACATTCGGAAAATCAAAGAAGACCTGGGTTATCTGAAGAATAAGATAGGACCCGATGTTCAATACAAAGATTTGAATGAAGCTATAAGAAAATTTGAGGAGCAGATCACCGTGATTGAAAACAATATTCATCAGACCAAGAACAGAAGCGTGCAGGATCCACTGAACTATGGTATTAAATTGAATAACAGGCTGGCGCACTTACTCAGAGAACAAGGCCAGGCAGATTTCCGGCCTACCCAACAAGGGGAAGCCGTTCGTCAGGATCTGACCAAGAAAATTGATGGTGAATTGCAGAATCTACACAGCATCATCAGCAACCAGGTGGACTCAATCAACAAAATGATCAAAGAGAAAGGCATCGAAATGATCATGGTGAAAAAGCCTGCTACGGACATGTAACAGCGGCAAACAGGGTTGTCATTCATCGGCCACCAGCGCAGTTTGACTTTGTGTTTTGTTGCCTGGTCGGATAAGGCCAGTAAAGGGGGTTTACCAATCGTTCTATTTGGTATTTACGATTGGTATTTAGCCCATGAAAAATCTACTAGGTCTTGTTTTTAGCGTGATCATCCTGAGCGGCTGTGGTGAATGCGACAGCTCAAGGTTCTATCAAATCAAGGTGAAGAATGAGTCCGGACCCTCCATGTGCCGTTACGAGGCTGATGGTCTTGGCCCCTGCACCACTTGGCAGAAAACAGAATCAATTTTCTTCACGGACTCCTGTAAAAGATTCAAATTGAGCGAGATACTCTCCAGGGACGAAATCAATAAATACCGAGGGTCAACTTCGAATCCCTAGCCTTATTTCTCCCACTTCCAGTCTCCTGCGATGATCAGCGGTTCTTTCAAGTTGTTATCGATCATGAATTGCTTCGTCGTTTCGCTGTCCATTTTTTGAGCAGGCAGTTTCTCTGCGTTGGCAAGACCATATAAGATCATTGTGCCAAAACGGGCAGTATTTTTCAAGTGCTCTTCATTGACAAGGTTAAAATCATCGCAATCGGAATGGTAACAACCGTAAATGGATCGGTCCAGGTTACTCTGCATGGACAGAATGGGCACCCCCTCCAGCATAAAGGGTTGGTGGTCACTGTGCAGTCCTGAACCATGGCTCACTTTGTTCTTGTAGAGCGTATCAATTTTCTGAATTTCGGCGCCGAGCGTTTTGTAAAAAGTAGTATCGCTGATTTTCCCACCGGCGTTCATGCCTACCGGGTTGCCACTCATGTCGCAGTTCATCATATACTTCACGCTTTCAATCGAACCATCTTTGACAGCCTGATTTACCATGTAACGGGAACCCAACAGCCCCTGTTCTTCACCCATGAACATCACAAACTGAATGGTACGTCTGGGTTTGAGTTTGTTTGCCTGAAATGCCCTGGCCATATCAAGGATTGAAAATGAACCTATTCCGTTGTCGATCGCCCCGGTGGCAAGATCCCATGAATCCAGATGACCCCCGATGATGATACGCTCTTGAGGAAGTTCTGATCCGGGGAGTGTGGCGATTACGTTTCTTGCCTTGATCATGTCGCTGTGATTGGTCATGACAATGTGGGCCTTTACTTTTTTCTTCTTCAAGGTTTCTTTTAATGCCATACCGTTTTCCTTTCCGATGCAAACGGCTGGAATGGGGATCAGCTCGCCTGTGACGGAAGCAGTGCCGGTGAGCAATACTCCTTTGTCCACCTGATTAAAAATGATGACGCCTTTCGCTCCATGGTTTAGTGCAATTGCGGTCTTCTCACTGCGGTGAAGATTGTGGGTGCCTTTCGGCGTTCCTTCGAGTAAACCAATGTAGATCAACGCTATTTTATCTTTTGCTGCATCGGGCTTGTCTTCGTAGTCCATTTCGAGACCATTGCCCATGTCCACCACCTCGCCCTCAACATCCGAGTGTATGGGTGAATGACCAAGTGTTACCGCCGGAACATTGGTACCATCGAGGGTAACGGCGATCTCACCACGAGACCAGGCCCCTACTTCAAACTCCTGAAATTTCACATCTTCAAAGCCATATTCTTTGAATTTGTTGTAGGTATATTCCTCTGCTTTGTGGCCGTTATCGGATCCGGTCAACCGGTGACCGATGGTAGAGGTTGCCTCTTTCAGGGTAGCATACCCCTTGGCATCCAGAAGAACTTCCTGGTTGATTCGGGCGAAAGTTTCATGGAGAGTTTCCTTTTTGGTGCACGCAACCATGGTGAGGCAAGTAAATCCAATAATGACAATGGAATTTTTCATGTATGTTTTGGTAATGAAGGGCGGAAATTAGGAACTTATTTTTATTTTGGTCATAAGAATTTATGTGAGTGGAAAGGGTTTGGTGTTTTGTTGTAGACTAATCTGTGGCTTAGATTTCCTCTTTGGCCACAGATTACACAGATTTGCACAGATTAATTCAATCAGGTCTCAAGAACCATGTTGTGGACAGGCATAGTATCCACCAACCACCGGCAATCCATGGCCCTGCCCAAATGAACAAGAGGATGCTAACCAGTAGGTAGTATATTGGAAATAAAAAGATTCCAATCCCAAATTTCAAAGAGGTAATGAAGACAGGGTCTTTGATCAGGTTTCTGATATAGGCCCAAATCAATAATGGTGGAAAGTTCAGCAGCCGGTTGAGATAATACAGAAGACGAACAGTCGCCTTGGAGTTGATCTCGGAAGTGGACGCAACCACAGGCCTCTCCCCTCCGATGATTGTGGCAACCCGTTCATTCACTTGTGTGGGATGAAGGTAGTCCGGAAGTGTTTTCTCAAGTTCTTTAACTATTTCATCATAGCGTGAAGCATCTTCAATGTGGGTGATCATCCCTTTCAACCGGTCCGCAAGGTCATTTCGCAACGGATTGGCATCAGAAGAATTGGTAGAATGAAAATAGTCGTTCGCCAACAAGACTTTCCCATAGCGAATACCTACGTCGCTTCGAAAGCCTTGGTGATTTGAATAATTAATCCCGACGGGAACAATGGAAATCCTCAATTCCGGATGTTGACGGAGCGACTCGAAGGCAATCCGGGCAAAACCTTTGCTGAGGGGTCGCAGCCTTCGCTGACTGCCGTGATTCCCTTCCGGGAAAATTAATACCGCCTCATTTCTCAGAAATACTTCGTCGCAGGCTTCGAAAGTCTTTTGATTTTCTGCCAATGATTGCCGCCCATCCCGGATGCGAAAGATGGGGATCATGTTGAGGGTTGTGAGGAGCCAGCGGGTAAAAGTCTTTTTGAAAATGTCGGCGCGCGTCAAGGAGTAGGTGAACTTGGACGTAAAACATATAGTCAGCAATGCATCCATGAATGCATTTTGATGATTGGAGGCAAAAATCACAGGCCCGTCCGGGATATTCTCCTTTCCTTCAATGACTAGTTTCCTGAAATAGAAATACAATCCCACCTTGACATACGTGCGCAAAAAATAATACCAAATTCGCTGCACCATCAGATGGTTTGAGTCGCAGTGGCCGTGCGCGACCAAAATGTGGCGATGATCAGACCTGAGATAATGTGCCAGATACCCCACCATGCCGCTACCAGTGCGGTACCACCCAGTCCATCGAAGAAGCTAAATACCAGCAGCAATCCAAGTCCTGAATTTTGTATGCCCGTTTCGATGGCGATGGTCTTTTGATCTTTGAATGTTAGCCCGGCCAGACGTGCCGCAAAAAATCCGGTGGACAGAGCGACGGCATTGTGGAGGAATACAATAAGAATTACCCGGTGGATGTAGTTTGTGAAAATCTGAAAATTATTAGCGAATGCCAATGCCACAAATCCCAGGAAAATAAAGATGGATGTGGGCTTCACCCATTTTGAAATTCGCACTGATAGCGCGGGCCACTTTTCTCCCACATACATCCCAATGATCAGCGGCAGGCCTGCAATCAGCAGAATTGTTTTCAATACATCCATCGCATCCAGGCTCACATCTTTCAGGATGGATGCCACCGGTGGATAGAGACCTCCCCAGAAGCTGAGGTTAAAGGGCGTCATGACAATGGCCAGCACCGTTCCCACAGCCGTGAGGCTTACGGAAAGGGCGGTATTTCCTTTTGCGAGGTAGGTCATGAAATTGGAAATGTTACCACCTGGGCAGGCGGCCACAAGGATCATCCCGAGCGCGATGCTGGGCGGCGGCTGGATGACAAACACCAGCAGGCAAGTCAGGGCAGGTAACAATAAAAACTGCGAAGCAAGTCCGATCAGGGAAATGCGTGGAGATTGCGCGAGCCGCCGGAAATCATCCACCCTGATCTCGAGGGCCACACCAAACATGATCAACGCCAGAATCAGGTTCAGGGCACCAACACTTCCTGCATTGAAATTGAGGTGAATGAGGTCCACATCTTGCATGGCATTAAGATCGGCATTGTTTTGAAATAATGCATCTTTTCAAGGGAAAGCCGCACCGGTGCCTTGGCTTGGTGGCAGTTGATCGAGATTTGCAATCTCGACCTCTACAGCGAAGCAAGGTCTGCTTCGAATTTGATTTCATTTCAGGTGAAGCTTCATTTGGAGTTCGTACCAGGTTTTATAATCTTCAGCCATGAAACTCAAATATGCAGTGAACCTCCACAAAGGCTTAACAGGCGCAGTCGTGGTAGCGCTGATGTTCTACTATGATAATTTCTCCCTTGGCCCACTGGTCTATCTGGCCCTTCACGGAACCTATGGCATGATGTGGCTTCTAAAAGACAGGCTGTTCCCGGATAAACAATGGGAGGAAATTGTTTCACCCGGATATGGCGTGTTTGCTTTTGGTGCCTTGCTGTTATACTGGATTGCCCCGTTCATTTTGATCAGTCGTTCTATAGAGCCAACGCCTACCGTGATAGCCCTGTCGGTTACCTTGACCGTGTTTGGCACCATGTTGCATTTTGGAAGTGATGCGCAGAAATATTTTACACTGAAGTATAAGTCTGGTCTCATCACCGAAGGATTTTTTAAGCACTGCAGGAATACAAACTACCTGGGTGAATTTCTTATCTATACTGGCTTCGCACTCTTGACGATGAACTGGATCGGATTTATTGGTATTGGCGCATTCATGGTGGGAGCATTTATTCCCAACATGATTCGCAAGGACAAATCATTGTCACGATATTCTGAGTTTGCTGAGTATAAAAAGACGTCTGGGTTCTTTTTCCCAAGAATTTTTTAATAGAGGTTACACAGCGTCGGGATTGCAAATCCCGACCCGCACCTCAAGTTATTTCAAGTGCTGCTCGAATAGTTTCAGGATCCTTTTGTATTCATCCGTCCAGCTGCTGGGCTCCACAAAACCGTGATCCTCTACCGGATAAGCAGCCAGCTCCCAGTTGTCTTTGCCAAGTTCAATAAGCCGCTGGCTGAGTCGCACCGCGTCTTCAAAATGCACATTTACATCCACCATACCATGACAAATAAGAAGATGCCCCTTCAAACCATTGGCATAGTAAAGGGGTGAACTCTTCACGTAGGCGATGCTGTCAGTAGCCGGCTCATTGAGGATGTTCGCAGTATAACCGTGATTGTAATGTGCCCAGTCGGTGACCGGACGCAGCGCGGCCCCGGCGGCAAAGGCGTCAGGTGTGGTGAACATGGCCATCAGGGTAATGAAACCCCCATACGAACCGCCATAAATACCAATGCGCTTGGGTTCAATACCATACTTTTCTGTCAGCCATTTTGCTCCGTCCACGTGGTCGGTCAGATCTTTACCTCCCATGAATCGATAGATGCCCGTACGCCAGTCGCGCCCATAGCCAGCACTCCCACGATAGTCGAGGTCAAGTACGGTGTAGCCACGGTCGGTCAACAAATTATGAAACATGTATTCACGAAAGTAATTGCTCCACCACCTATGAGCATTTTGCAAATAGCCTGCACCATGTACAAAGATCACGGCTGCGCCATTGGGCGTGGCCGGTCGAAAAATGCGTGTATAAACCTGTGCGCCATCGCGGGCTGTAAACGTAGTTACTTCGGGATCACGCCAGGCATAGGATTTGAATTCATCTGACAAAGAATTGGTAATCTGTTCTGGCTTTGCACCGGGCTTGTTCTCCTGCCAATACAATTCCCAGGGCTTGTTGCTGTAGGAAGACCGGATCGCCAGCCATTTTTCGTCAGGAGAGAGAGATACTTCATTGGCTCCTGTGAGGGAAGTGAGTTTTTCTGCCTTCCCACCGGTTACCGGTATTTTATAAAAATGTTTTTCACCCGGATGGACTTCATTGGCAGTGATGTAAAATGATTTCTTGTCTTTTGAAAGTTCAACCGATTGTACTTCGTATTTACCTGAAGTGATGGCTTGTTTTTTTCCAGCAAGAAAATCATACACATATAAGTGTGAGTAACCTGTTTCTTCCGATTGGAACCAAAGTTGGTTGTTGCTGACCCAGCCGATGGCTCCGGGTCCGAAGCCGGTTCCAGGTCCGCCCACCCAGGCTTCATCACGCTGACGATCCAGCATCTTTAGTTTCTGCGTGGTGACATCCAGCGACAAGAGCCAGCGATCCTTGTTGTCCTGTGCGCGCATCACCACCACATTGTTTTTTCCATCTTCACTCCAATACGGTCCAAACATCACCGCCGATCTGGGGTCCTGCTTCGCCGGTTTGCCACCTACCGCATCCTTTCCTTTGTCTCCTTTGGGCACCTTGATGGGATAATCCTTTTTGAAATCGGGAGCATCAAAAATGCCTGGTATCTCATCGGTCTTCACCATCAGCACCGTGTCTTTGTCGACGTTGTACACTTGCAACTCATAGGAATTCTGCGCTCCGCCTACTTTGGTGCGCGAGGGAATGTCTTCAGTAAAACCAGATTCAGTGACATAGCTCGGCACAATCGTGGCTTTTGGATTGGCCAATTTTGTCAGGCGGAAAGTGACGTACTTGCCATCCGGACTGAGTTGTAACTGGTCAACATTTTTTTCTTCGATGTAAATTTCCTTTGGCCGATGGGGTCGGTCAGCTTTCTGCATTTTGTCGGAAGCTTTTTTATTGGTGCTTCGCTCTCTCAAAATCTGGAAGTAGGCCAGTTGGTCGGCTTTCAACCACTTCTCTTGTTCGGTTGATTTGGGATCGGTCTTCTTGCTGCCCTTGCGGAAATCCGTGAGTTGAACAAAAGTCCCTGTGCCAATTTCCCAACTGAACAAATTCATTCCTGCGGTGAACATGACTTTTCTTTCATCCAACGAAAAGAATGGATTGAATTCACGCTCGTTTGTAAAAGTGATTTGTGTGATTTTGCCGCTAGGGATATCCAGCATGAATACGTCTCCATTTTTTTCATACAGTTTTCTCGACCGCAAGCGATTGTACGCCCCATTGACAGATGGCAGATTTCTTCTTAC
>JAYVEZ010000084.1:0-3720 GCA_043773645.1 Cytophagales bacterium | reverse complement strand
CATGGCATGTCGCTGCAATTCCATCAACCGCAGGGCCTTATTTACATCCGCATCAGCGACGGCATGTCCCTTGATGAACCGTTTGACTGTCTCTTCACTCCGCCGGAGAATAACTTTGATGTACTCATTTCTTGATTCCCAGGGGTCTCTGAAGAGCTTGCTTCCCTCCTGTTCAAAGATATCCGCCAAGGTGTCGCGCAACCAATCCAGCGACTCACGCAATGGCTTGCGCCAGGTTTGGGTATATCCGGCCTTGCCGCCATTGCATCCGCAGTTGCTGCGCCACCGCTCTACTCCATGGACACAACTCCAGGAACTATTTTCGATAATCTCGGCTTCATGGGCCGGAGGAAATCTGGCCATGAATGCTCCATAGTTTGTGAGCGTAACGCCTTCATGCTTTTCAATGTAATCCAGACAAAAAGCAAGCGCCATATCACCACTTTTGTGGTGATGTCCGTAGGTTTCACCATCGGTGGCAATGTTTACCAACTGAGGTGAGTGATCATCGTCGTTAAAGCCTTTGAATATCCGCTCAGCAAATTGTCGTCCATCATACAGCAACCCATTGAATGCTACGCCTTGTGCGATGTTGCCATCATAAAAGAATAGGGTGATGCTTTTTCCGGATGGCAGGTTGCAGCGGTAGGCTTTACGGGTATCAACCGTCTGATCGTTGACTGAATTCCATCCAGTCTCTCCAATCTTTCTCGTTGCCTTTGCCTGTCGGGGGGCCAACACGGTGAACAGGATACCTTGTTCTGCCAGGATCTCAAGGGATTCCGTATCCACTGCCGATTCGGCAAGCCACATACCCTCAGGTTTTCGCTTGAATCTTCTTTCAAAGTCACGGATTCCCCAGATGACTTGCGTCTCTTTGTCACGGCGATTGGCCAGTGGCAAAATCATGTGATTGAATACCTGTGCCATGGCAGACCCGTGACCCTCGAAGTTCCTGATACTCTCCTTATCAGCATCCAGGACAGCTTTGTATGTGTCCTTGTCATACAATTCCATCCATGACAGCAGGGTTGGACCAAAATTAAAACTGATCCTTGAATAGTTGTTGCTGATGTTCTTAATGACACCCCCCACCTTATCCAGGATGCGGGAGGCCGTATTGGGTGCGTAACACTCAGCACTGATGCGCTCATTCCAATCATGGTACGGATGGGCGCTATCCTGAATTTCAATCACTTCAAGCCATGCATTCTCACGCGGTGGCTGATAGAAATGGCCATGGATGCAAATGTATCTGTTGTCTGTCAATCGATGTTCGATTTTATTTGGTCAATGCTTAGTCTATACTAACTCCCGATTTCAAATTCTTTCACTTCTTCGTGTAGCTTCAAAATGGACACAGCCAAAGGCGGCAAGGTAAAGGCCACCGAATAGTCTTTGCCATGGTATTTTACAGGTGATGTGTTCATCAATCCCTGGTTAAGAACCCCGCTCCCACTATACTTGAGGTCATCGGAGTTAAAAATTTCCTTCCATGATCCGCGCGTGGGAACACCGACGCGATACAGGTGCCGTGGAGCCGGAGTCAAATTGCAGACCACCACCAACGTATCTTCAGCATTCAAGCCTTTGCGCATATAAATGATGACACTGTTTTCGCGATCGCTATAGTCCACCCATTCAAATCCCCGGCTGTCAAACTGATATTGGAAGAGCGCTGATTCTGATTTATACAACTTGTTCAAATCCCTGATGACTTGCATGACTCCCTTGTGCTTATCATAGGCAGTCAAATGCCAGTCCAGGCTCTTGTCGTGTCCCCATTCTGCTGTCTGACCAAATTCAGCGCCCATGAAGAGCAATTTCGTGCCGGGGTGTGTGAACATGTAACTGTACATCAGCCGGAGGTTTGCAAACTTCGACCATTCATCTCCCGGCATTCTTCCAATCAACGACCCTTTGCCGTGGACGACTTCATCATGCGAAAGTGGTAGCATGAAGTTTTCCGTGAAGGCATACATGATGCTAAAGGTGATGTCGTTCTGATGGTACTTCCGATGGATCGGATCATTTTTGAAATAACTCAAGGTGTCGTGCATCCAACCCATCATCCATTTTTGTCCGAAGCCAAGTCCCCCCAGGTAGGTAGGTCTTGAGACGCCAGACCATGCTGTGGACTCTTCGGCAATGGTCACTGTGTCAGGAAATTGGCCGTAGACCGTTTCATTGAATTCCTTTAGGAACACAATGGCTTCAATATTTTCATTCCCGCCATGATCATTTGGAATCCATTCTCCTGCCTTTCGGGAATAGTCCAGGTAAAGCATCGAGGCCACCGCATCGACTCGCAATCCATCAATATGAAATCGCTCCAACCAGAATAAAGCATTGCTGATCAGGAACGCCCTCACCTCGGGTCGCCCATAGTTGTAGATGTAGCTGCTCCAGTCCGGATGAAAACCCTTGCGCGGATCCTCGTGTTCGTACAAATGGGTGCCATCAAATTTATAGAGACCATGGGCATCACCCGGGAAGTGCGAAGGCACCCAATCGAGGATCACACCAATGCCTGCCTGATGAAACATATCTACCAGATACATAAAATCTTCCGGCGCCCCAAAACGGCTGGTGGGTGCAAAGTATCCCGTTAATTGATAGCCCCACGAACCAAAAAACGGGTGCTCCATCACGGGCAAGAATTCCACATGCGTGAAGCCCATGTCTTTAACGTAGTTGACCATCTCGATTGCCAGCTCACCGTAAGACAAAGACCGGTTGCCATCCTCCAGCTTTCTTTTCCAGCTGCCCATGTGCACTTCGTATACTGAATAGGGCTTTGATTTTCCTGTTTGCTTCTTGCGTTCGTCCAGCCATTCCTTATCCTTCCAGGGGTAGTCAGTTTCCCAAACGATGGAAGCAGTCTTGGGAGCTACTTCCGCAAAGAATGCAAAAGGGTCAGCCTTCTCGAGGTACTCGCCCGTATTGGAATGGATGGTGTATTTGTATGCTTCGCCTTTCTTTACGTTCGGAAAGAATCCTTCCCATATACCTGATTCGTCCCAACGAGGAGTTAGTTTATGTACTCCATCCTTCCACTGATTGAAATTCCCAATCACCGCCACCGCTTTTGCATTGGGAGCCCAGACCGCAAAGTAGGTGCCTTCCGCTCCCTTATGCTCCGCTGTATGCGCACCCAGTTTTTCGTACAGCCTAAAGTGCTTTCCAGACTTAAAAAGATGGATATCAAAATCAGTGAGGAGGCTAAACCCTTCTTCACTCACAGACTTCTTATTTGACGGAATTTTCTTTCCCATGGCTTGGATTGTAGGTTGACAGTCGCTGATATATTGGTTTACCTCAAGGCTTCTTCTTTGCGTTTTCCTTCTCCATCAGGTATCGGTTCATCTGGTACTCAATACCCCTCAACGGAATGACTGTCCAGTCAGGACGACCATTCAATTCGTAGCCGAGCTCATATACTGCCTTTTCAATAAGGTAAGTCCTGATGAGAACATCATCTTCCATGGGCAACTCTTTACCCAATCCCATTTTTTCCATATAAGCTCCCAGGTAAAACCGACCCACATAATGCTGCCATTGTTCTGCCCAAGACTCCAGGAATTGCAGTTCCTGCTGGCGATAATTTTCATTCAGCAATATCTTACCGAATGCAGCATAATGGAAGGAGCGCATCATCCCAGCCACATCCTTGTAGGGACTTTTCTTCAGCCTTCTTTCGCTGAAGCTAAACCCAGGCTC
>JAYVEZ010000083.1:0-7036 GCA_043773645.1 Cytophagales bacterium | reverse complement strand
CAAACTTGATCAATTCAATGGGGGTACTGAACGCGCTGTGAAAGGGAGGAGAGTAAACCGTTGTCCCTGCTTTCACGAGGCGTATCGCAGCAATCTCGGGAGTATTTTTTGCTGCGGGCAAAATCCCTCCATGGCCAGGCTTTGCTCCTTGCGAAAGTTTGATTTCAATCATCTTTACATTCGGCAACAATGCATTCTTTTTGAATGCTTCATCCGAGAAATTTCCATCTTCTGTGCGTGCCCCAAAATAACCTGTACCAATCTGCCAAATGATATCCCCTCCGTTTTTCAGGTGATAGGGACTCAGGCCACCTTCACCCGTGTTATGTGCAAAGCCGCCAATCTTGGCGCCGGAATTCAACGCCTCAATGGCATTGGCACTCAGAGATCCGAAACTCATGGCTGAAATATTCAGCACACTCATGTCATAAGGCTGTTTGCAGTCTTTGCCTCCAAAGCGAACACGTGGATTATGTTCCATTTTGTGGAAGTCAAGGGGCTTGATGGAGTGGGTCATCCATTCGTAGCCCTCTGCATAGACGTTCAGTTGCGTACCAAACGGCGTGGTGTCAATTTGTTTTTTTGCGCGTTGGTAGATCACTGACCGGTCATTGCGGTTGATGGGGGAACCATCTGTATCGGACTCAATGAAATATTGTTGAATCTCGGGTCGGATCAATTCAAAGAAATACCGGAGTCTGCCGATTACAGGAAAATTGTGCTTGACCGATTGGCGAATCTGGACCATGTCCTGGATCCCCAAGTAAATAATTGGGCCAAGGATCAAGAACCCGAAGAGGGCGCCCTCCCAATAGTATGACCAAAGAAGAAGCAAGCCAGTTCCCACAATGGCGCATAAAACGAATATTTGTCTGGGGTGCATAAGTGATGAGTTTAGATTAAGGCCAAACAAATTAGCAATTTCGATCTAGAATCAAAACTGTTTTCGGTGCGTTCCTATGCCTGAGCAATCCGCATCTTTACAATGCCTTTGTTTTTGTGGATTTTTAGTTCGAAGAGGTCAAGCATTACCGCATTCATTCGACTCTCTGCGAGGTGCACCTGGTGGTTTTCAGGCAAGAACACTGTCACGTCCAGAACGGCCTGCACAAATTGGGACTGGTAGCACAGCTGAATGGTCCATGCCCGGAACGCCTCTGTCCAGTCTTCCTGGTATTTTTCTGAATGGTCCTTGCCATCCCAAAGAAATCCCAACTGATTCTCACCATACTTATATCGATAAATGCCTGCGAGATTCTCGTAGAAGGTATCCAACGGTTTCAGATTCCCGGCCTGATAATTCCTGATCTTTTCACTAAAGTCATCGCCCAGACCCAATGGATTGTGTCGTTGCTCATATGTGGCCTTGGCCCGTTCCAACAATTCTACGAGCAGAAGTTCTTTTAGCCGAAGTTGCGTTTCTTCGAGTAGGTAGTTCTTATCAAGCGGGAAGAATTTTCTTACCACGAGGTGAGGGGTTTGGCAAAGGTAATAAAAGGTTGCCAGATGCAGGTTATGGGTGGCAATGCCAAATCAAAGGCTAAAAGCTCAAGAAATATAGTCAGATGAATTCTTCAATAATATGGATGACCTGCTGAAGATACTGCGCGTCGGTCTGATCAAAATCATTCAACTTATCACTATCAACGTCAAGGACGAGGGTCACTATACCGTGTCTAAATGCAGGCAAAACAATTTCCGACTTTGAGTCAGAACTGCAGGCGATGTGTCCGGGAAAATCGTCTACATTCGGAACCAACATTACTTTCTTCTCTTTCCAAGAAGCCCCGCATACCCCCTTTCCGAATGCAATGCGCGTGCATGCGATGGGTCCTTGAAACGGTCCGAGTACCAGTTCATTTTCCTTCACCAAATAAAACCCTACCCAAAAGAAATTCATTGCCTGTTTGAGAGCAGCAGCTATATTCGCCAGGTTGGCTGTCACATCCGCTTCACCGGTTACCAGCGCTTTGATTTGCGGCACCAGAACTTGGTAGCGTTCTGCTTTGTCTCCGGAGCTAGCCAGGATCAATTGTTCGGCCATATTCAAATATTGGAAGTCGGGGGTTCAAGGTTAGACTCTGGAGGCTGAATGCTGTGCGCCTCATTTACATCCGGTTCAGTTATAATATGAACTTCAGAGCCACTTTCCTTAAAAAAGGATTTTTGGAATATGAGTATAGATACGACGCCAACGAAGATGGATGAATCTGCCACATTAAATACCGGACTAAAGAATAAAAAGTACTCGCCTCCCACCCAGGGTATCCATTCGGGCCAATAGAATTCAAACATGGGAAAAAACAGCATGTCGATCACCTGACCATGAAACCAGGGTGTGGGTGAGTTGGTCGGGGCATTGCTTAGAAATACACCATAAAAAATACTGTCAATCACGTTGCCTATCGCTCCGCCAAGAATCAAGGCGAGACAAAAAAGAAATCCACTGTGGGCATTTTTAATGATGGACCGATATAAGTACCAGGCAATGCCAAACATAGCGGCTATTCGAAACAAGGTCAGGGCCAGCTTCCCAAATTCATTCTCCCAACGCAGGCCAAATGCCATACCGGGGTTCAATAAATAGTGTAGCCTGAACCACTCCCCGATCACATTGATCTCCTCATGAATATCCATGTAACGGTGGACCAATAATTTGGAACCGTGATCCACCAGGATGACGGCTACCGTAACGAGAAAATATTTATAAATCTTCATTCCCAATCTCTATTTCAATCCACCCTATTTTTTCAATGTGATTTTTACCTTCACTACTAACTCATCCATATCCACTTCAGTTCCATCCGCGATACCCTGTTTGAATTCCAGGCTGAGCGCTTGCGTTTCCGTGCGGATATAGTCGCTAAAATCGTTCAAGGCGGTGATAAGAACCTCGGCTCCTTTTGCTCCTGTCAGCTCTTGCTCAACTTCTATACCAATCTTGTCAAGCACCTCAAGCCCCATGTCCTTACGCAGGTTCTGAACACGGTTAACAAAATCACGGGCAATTCCTTCCTTGCGCAAGTCCTCTGTAATGGCAATGTCCAGGGCCACAGTTAAACCATCCTCAGTTGCAACGGCCCAACCTGGAATATCCTCGGAGCTGATCAAGACATCTTCAAGAACCAGGTCAAATCCTGATTTGCCAAGCACACCTGTCTTGTCAAGGGTATTGATTTCTTCTTTTGATAAGGAGTTGATCACAGCGGAAACCTCTTTCATCCTGGGACCATATTGCTTACCAAGCTTTGCAAAGTTGGGTTTTACTTTCTTAACCAACAGTCCGGAGGCATCATCTATGTACTCGATCGACTTGACGTTCACCTCCGATTTGATGATCTCCTCCACGACCTTGACGCGTTGTGCAAATGTTTCGTCCAGCACGGGAAGCAACACTTTTTGCAATGGCGTCCGCACTTTTATCTTACTATTTTTCCGGATGGAATGAATCAAAGAACTGATCTTCTGCGCGTACTGCATGGATACTTCCAGGGCCGGGTCCATTCGGCTTTTCTCTGCATGGGTAAGGTCTGTATGATGAACCGACTCAAATCGAAGGGGCGTCTTGTTCTTCTTTGCCTTATCCCGAATACCATCAGTAAGATTCTTGTACAAGAATTCGGAATAGAACGGCGCGATGGGTGACATCAATTGCCCCACCACCATTAGACACTCGTAAAGGGTTTCATAAGCAGCCTTTTTGTCCTCCGAGAGCCCAATTGATTTGTTAGCGGAAACGCCCGGTGCATACTGAGTTGGCTGCCAAAACCGTTTACGGTTCAATCGAACATACCAGTTTGATAGGTGATCATTCACAAATTCCTGTATCGCCCTGGCAGCCTTCGTGGGGTCATAATCCGAGTAAGCTGACGTTACTTCCTCCACAAGCGTTTGAAGCTTGGAGATGATCCACCGGTCCAGTGTGGAGAGCTTGTTGTAAGCAACATGGTTCATCTCGTCCTTTTCGAATCCATCGATGTTGGCATACAACGAGAAGAAGGAATACGTGTTCATCAAGGTGCCAAAAAACCGGCGCTGGGTTTCAACCAGACCTTCCTTGTCGAACTTCAGGTTGTCCCAGGGAGGGGCGTTTTCCATCATGTACCAGCGTACCACATCCGGACCGAATTGATCGAGGGTCTCAAAAGGGTTCACCACATTGCCCTTGCGCTTGGACATTTTGTTACCGTCTTTGTCGAGTACCAGGCCCGTGGATAGCACATTCTTAAATGCTACGCTGTCAAACAATAAAGAGGCGATTGCATGGAGCGTAAAAAACCAGCCGCGCGTTTGGTCTACACCCTCAGAAATAAAGTCGGCAGGAAAAGCGCCGGTCCATCCATCATTGAATGGTTGAGGGTCGCCCTCTTTTAACTTCTTCGCATTCAATCCCCACTGGGCATAAGGCATGGCGCCCGAGTCGAACCACACGTCGATCAGATCAGCCTCGCGGTACATGGGCTGGCCGGAGGGACTTGCCAGAATAATTTCATCAACAAAAGGACGGTGCAAGTCAAGTGTTGAAGGCTGAAGGTTAAATGTTGAATTCAGGGTCCCGGCTTTTTTCGACTTCTCTATTTCATTTTTTAGTTCATCGATGGAGCCGATACAAATCTCTTCCTTGCCATCTTTGGTGCGCCAAATTGGGAGGGGTGTCCCCCAATACCTTGAGCGGGATAAATTCCAATCGACAAGATTTTCTAGCCAGTTTCCAAAGCGGCCCGTGCCGGTTGATTCGGGTTTCCAGTTAATCGTTTTGTTTAATTCGACCATGCGGCCTTTGAGGGCTGTAGTTTTGATAAACCAGGCGTCCAGGGGATAATACAAGACCGGTTTGTCCGTGCGCCAGGAGTGTGGGTAAGTGTGTTCGTACTTTTCTACTTTGAAAGCTTTGTTTTCTTCTTTTAGGATAATGGATATAATAACATCGGTAGTCTTGTAATCAGGATTGCTTTCGTCTTCGTCGGTATAGTTCTTTACATAAAAATCGTTCTCCCCCAGCGGCTTGTGAGTCTTGATTTTATATTTTGATACGCCTTCCTGAAGTTTTGTCCCGATTTCCTTGACGAATTTTCCTTTCTTATCTACGGTGGGTACTTCATTGCCGCCTTCATCTTGAAGCGTAAGTGGGGGGATACCATGCTGCTTCGCCAGTCGGAAGTCGTCGGCACCAAACGTGGGTGATGTATGAACAACGCCTGTTCCATCTTCGGTGGTGACAAAATCGCCCGTCACGATTTGAAAGGCTTTTTCGGCGTCGTAGGGTACTGGCAGGTATGGCATCAGTTGCTCATACCGAATTCCAGTCAGCTGACTTCCCACAAATTCCTGAACCGTTTGAAAAGGAATGTTCTTGTCCCCAGGCTTGTATTCTGAAAGCTTAAGATCCTTATTCTTTTCAGGAAAATATTTTCCCATCAAGTCCCTGGCAAGTACCACACTGATGGGCTTAAAGGTGTACGGGTTAAAGGTGTTTACCAAAACGTAACGAATTTTCGCACCGACTGCCAATGCCGTGTTGGAGGGTAGTGTCCAGGGCGTGGTAGTCCACGCCAGAATAAACAGTTCACCCTGAGGCTCTTTGTACAAAAACTCTGATTTCGCGTCCCGTATTACCTTAAACTGCGCCACGATGGATGTGTCCTTCACATCTTTGTAACATCCCGGCTGGTTCAGTTCATGCGAACTTAAACCCGTGCCATCAGACGGAGAGTAGGGCTGGATTGTAAATCCCTTGTAAAGGAGGCCCTTATTGTAAAACTGTTTTAATATCCACCACAGTGTCTCAATGTATTCGTTGTTGTAGGTAACATAGGGGTGTTCCAGGTCCACCCAATACCCCATCTTCCTGGTCAGATCATCCCACTGATCCTTGTACTTCATCACTGTCTCCCGGCACTTTTGGTTGTAGGCCTCTATCGAGATCTTCTTGCCAATATCATCCTTGGTAATGCCCAGTTCTTTTTCAACCTGAAGTTCTACGGGAAGGCCATGCGTATCCCAGCCTCCTTTCCGCTTGACCTGATATCCCTGCAGGGTTTTGAACCGGCAGAAAATGTCTTTCACAGCCCGGGCCATCACATGGTGGATACCGGGGGTACCATTCGCTGAGGGGGGGCCTTCGTAAAAAGTAAACGTCTCCTTTCCTTCGCGCTGGCTGACTGACTTCTCAAAGATTTTCTCCTTCTCCCAAAAAGCAAGCATCTCCTCTGCCACTTTCGCAAAATTCAGTTCTTTGTACTCTTTATACGTTGTCTTCATTATGCTTGTCAACTTTATTCTGAAAAGCCATTTCGGCCTTTCCTTGATACTTCATTATATGCAGATGATTTATTGAACAACCGGCTATTCCGCCACCCCACCCCGGTTTTGAATCCTAATCTTGCTCAAATCAATCTCCTCGTCTTCGCGCTCGCCATAAGAGGTTGCATCAAAGTCATCAATGAGAAGTTTCTCACCCTTGGATTTTTTCGGCTTATCGAAAGTCATAATCAATGCGGGCAGCAAGATAAGGTTGGTAAACATGGAGATCACCAGGGTGGTGGAAGTGAGAATCCCCAGGGCAATGGTTCCTCCAAAATCGGAAAAAGCAAAAATGATAAAGCCCGCAAACAAGGCGATGGAGGTGTAAATAATGCTTTTTCCAGTTTCCAGGATGCTTTCGCTCACAGCCCGGGGAACAAAGAAGGAGGTGGCCAAAAGTTCCTGCCGGTATTTCGCAAGGAAACGAATGGAGTTATCCACTGAGATACCGAATGTGATGCTGAAGATCAGTGCCGTACTTGCTTTCAAAGGAATATTCAGATAACCCATCAGGCCTGCTGTAATCATCAGGGCAATCAGGTTTGGGATCAACGAAATGATAATCATCCGCGCATTGGCGAAAAGAAACGCCATGGAGAGTGTGATCAGAATAAAGGCCAGGACCAGGCTCTCCGTCAGGTTGTTGATCAGGAATTTGTTGCCCTTGATGAAAATTTTCGAAGTGCCCGTGACCACCACCCCCACCGAATCTTTTTGTGATTTCAGGTTATGC
>JAYVEZ010000082.1:0-3201 GCA_043773645.1 Cytophagales bacterium | reverse complement strand
CGCTGCCGATCAGCAAGCAGAATACCTTGTTGACAAGGGTGCTGCCCTGGGCATGGTGAAGGGAAAGGACTATGCCAGAATTGTTGAGACCAACGTCATCACGTATTCGCCTGGAGATGTCATGGTGCTCTTTACAGATGGAATTACAGAGGCAAAGAGTCCAAAGGGAGAGGAGTTTGGACTTGACCTGTTAAAAAAGACCATTGTGGAAGTGGTGATCCGCAGCCCCAGGGAGATACAGGATCACCTCATCAAGAAGTTATACACCTATACGGGCACGGAAGAAATTGACGACGACTACACAACCATGATTGTGAAGTTCTTGTAGAGATAGGAACATTAAAAAACTAAATACGTTAAATACCTATGGTGCACATCAAGCGATTACAGGAAGATGGAGCCGACATTCTGGCGATAATCGGTGAAATTGACGCCAGTTCCTCCATTGAGCTCGACCTTGCCATTGCCAAAAGTGTTGGGGAGGGGGCAACCAGAATTCTGGTGGATTGCAGTGCACTGGAATACATCTCTTCCGCCGGGTTGGGTGTGTTCATGTCTTATATTGAAGAATTTCAGGATAAAAAGATAAGGATGGTGCTCTTTGGAATGAAAGAAAAGGTCGCGAACACATTTCAGATATTGGGTTTGGCGGATCTCCTTCACATTGGCACCAACAAGCAAGAGGCAAAAAAAATGTTGAATGAGTTATCAGTTTAGCATCGGCTGTAGCCTGGAGAATCTGAAAGGCATGCGTGACTTCGTGAGGAGGTCATTGCGGAGCCATGTTGCATCTGATGTGGTATTGAACGAGATCATTTTGGCCTTGGATGAGATGTGCAGTAACCTGATGATTCATGCCCACCATTGCAATCCGGATCACAAGCTTGAGATGCACATTGACATACCCCAGAAAGGCAAGGTAATTTTTGAAATCATGGACGACGGTGAGATGTTTGATATCAACCGATTTCAAGAACCCAAGCTCGATAACCTCATTCATGAAAAGCGAAAAGGCGGGCTGGGCATCAGGCTCGTAAAATCCATCATGGATGAAGTGCTCTACACTACCCGCAATGGCCGCAACATCTGCCGACTCACGAAGAAGGTCAGCTAATTCTCTTTTGGCTATCCCGCCATACATCGTATTTTTGCATGTTTTAACTGACAGAAAGCGTGCGAATTAGCTTATTCATGGTCTTATTACTTGTGGCGGGCCAGGCTGGAGGCCAGTCTATCAAGAAGGAT
The DNA here is from genome assembly GCA_043773645.1 of Cytophagales bacterium. GTDB lineage: Bacteria > Bacteroidota > Bacteroidia > Cytophagales > Cyclobacteriaceae > ELB16-189. The sequence continues at coordinate 1,956 of JAYVEZ010000082.1, read as the reverse complement.
GCAAAGCCATTAACCCTTTTTACAATCAAGGGTGCCCTCGTCAGCACCGATGAGTTCATTTATCTCTATAAAAAAAACCATTTAAAACAGGTTGATTTTACGCCTGCCAAAGTCAATGAATACCTTGATCTCCTAGTCAATTTTAAGTTAAAAGTAACTGAAGCCAAGGCCCGAGGCATGGACACGACGACTGCGTTCAGAAAAGAATTCAAAATGTACAAAGAGGAACTCAAGAAACCTTACCTCGCTCAAAAGGATGAGCTTGACCGGTTGACACAGGAGGCCTATCAAAGACTGAGGGAAGAGGTAAGGGCATCTCACATCCTGATCACCATGAAGGCGGACGCGACCCCAAGTGATACTTTGGCTGCTTACGTTAAACTGGATCTAACAAGAGAAAGAATCCTTGGAGGTGAAGATTTCGAAAAAATTGCCAGGGAGGTATCGGAAGATCCATCTGCCAAAGGCAATGGCGGGGACCTGGGTTACTTCACTGTTCTCCAAATGGTGTATCCAGTTGAACAAGCAGCCTATCAACTCAAAGTAGGAGAAATTTCGCAGCCCATCCGTACCCGCTTCGGATATCATCTCGTGAAGGTGACAGGAAGAAGGCCCGCCCACGGTGAGGTGGAGGTGTCACACATCATGCTTCGCACTGGTACGGGTGATGAAAAGAAAATCAAAAACAAGATTTTTGAAATCGATGAGCAGCTCCGGGGTGGCAGAAATTGGGATGAACTTTGCAAGGAGTATTCTGAAGATCCGGCGACCAAAAATTCAGGTGGTAGGCTAAGGCCCTTCGGTGTGGGTACACTCGCCGGGGTGCCGGAATTTGAGGGGGTGGCGTTTTCGCTCAGAGAACCTGGCGAAATTTCAGATCCTTTCAAGTCAGCTTACGGTTGGCACATCGTGCGACTGGAAAAAAAGATACCGACCCCACCCTATGCAGAAGTGGAAAATTCCCTGAAAAGAAAAATCAGCAGAGACGAACGGCTGCAATTGGCTGATCGCAAAAAGAGAGAGGAAGAGAAAAAGCAATATGGCTATTCCGAGAATGAGGAGGTGATGAAGTGGTTCACGACTGCTGCGGATTCAAGTCTGCTGCGCGGCAAGTGGAAATTTACTGGGGAAGTTTCTTTTCGGTCTAAAACTTGCTTCACGCTGCAGGGTAAGCCCATCGCGGCAGGCGTGGTGATCAACTTTATTGAAAAAAATCAAGCGCTCAGTTCACTTTCCCCCGCGGCTTACATGTCTCAGTTGTTGGATCAATTTGTGGGAGAGAAGATGGACGAGATAGAGGATGTGAAGTTGATGGCTGAGAATCCGGAATACAGGAACTTGTTAAGGGAGTATGAGGAAGGTATCCTTCTTTTTACAATCATGGAGAAGGAAGTTTGGACCAAGGCGCCGGAAGACACCGCAGGCCTAAAAAAATTCTACGCGGAGAACCGTGAAAAATACCAGGCAGGCGAACGCGTCCGGGCGAAGATTTTCTCCGCGACGGACAAGATGTTTCTGGATGAAATTGAAAAGAAGGTGGCGGATGGAGACTCCTTGAAGCCAGACGATTTAAAGAAGTTCAAGTCAATTCAACCCTCCAGGAATTATCAAAAAGGCGACAATAAAGCAATCGACAAGACACCGTGGGCCATTGGTGTTTACAGGGTGGAAGTGGATGAAACCCATTACCTTGTTGAAGTTGAAAACCTGCTCCCTCGGGGAATAAAAGGGTTCGAAGAAGCCCGCGCCCAGGTCGTGTCGGATTATCAGGATAAGGTGGAGAAGCAATGGCTGGATCAGTTACGGATTAAATATCCGGTCAAGATCAATAACAAGGGCAAAAAATTCGTTCTAACAGAACTAACAAAGGGTGAAGGAAAGTAAATCATATTGGTCTCTGGTGGTTCTCAGCATGCTGCTGCTTGCAAGCACGATGGTAAGCTGTGACTTGATTCG